>NZ_CASGGV010000293.1:0-59126 GCF_949319125.1 Frankia sp. Hr75.2
AGACGTCCGTCCACGCCGGTCGGGACGGATCGCTCAGTCCGGCAGGAAGCTGTAGAGGTACAGGCCGGCCGAGCCGGCGACGGCCAGGCCCGTGGAGTCCGGCAGCCAGCAGCAGCCGCGGGCCGCGCCTTCGAACCGGATCATCGTGCGGCACTGCCAGGTCAGCGGGTCCCAGACCCGCACCGACCCGTCCCCGCCGACCGTCGCGAGCCAGGCGCCGTCCGGGGAGAAGCTCGCCTCCCGCACCGTGTGCGCGTGACCGTGCAGGACGGCCAGCGCCCGCCCGGTCACGACTTCCCAGACCCGCACGGTGTGGTCCGCGCCGGTCGAGACCAGGACGCGGCCCGCCGGGTCGGTGGTCAGCCCGAGCACCGGGTCGGTGTGGCCGGGCAGCGAGGCGCGCTGCTCGAGGGTCGCCACGTCCCAGATCCGCACGGTGGCGTCGTCCCCGCCGGAGGCGAGCCAGGTGCCGTCCGGACCGGCGACGCAGGCCTGCACCCCCTCGGTGTGGCCGGCGAAGGTGGCCATCCACTCCCCGGACTCGGTGTCCCACAGCCGCACCGAGCCGTCCTCGCAGCCGCCGGCCACCCAGGAGCCGTCCGCGGAGACGGTGAAGCCGAGGATCGCCACGTCGGCGGTCAGCACGGCGCGGACGACGCCGGTGGCGGGCTCCCACAGCCGCAGCGCGGTCGGCTGCGCCGACACCACGACCCAGCGCCCGCCGGGGCCGGCCCGGCAGCCGCGGGCCGGGCCGGGCAGGCCCGCCATCGCCGCGCCCGGCTCGCCGGTGACCGGGTCCCAGGCCGTGACGGTGCCGTCGTCGCTGGAGGAGACCACCAGGCCGCCGGCCACGACGGCGCAGCCGCGGGCCCCCTCGTTGCGCCCCGCGGTCGACGGGCGCGGCAGGTCGCTGCCGGTGCTCCAGACCCGGATCGTGCCGTAGCGCCCGGCGGAGGCGATCCAGGAGCCGTCCGGGGCGACGACACAGGCCCGCGTCCCGGTGGCCCCGGTGAGCTCGGCCCGCTGGCCGCCGGTGGGGAGATCCCGGACGGAGATCGCGTCCCCGGCCGGCGCCACCAGGTAGGAGCCGTCCGGGGCGACCGCGCAGGCCCGTACGGGGCGGCTGCCGTCGCTGAGCACCCCGGTCTGGCGGCCGGCGGCGGTGTCCCAGCGACGCAACGTGCCGTCCTCGCCCGCCGAGACCAGCCAGGAGCCGTCCGGGCCGAACGCCAGCGCAAGCACCGGACCGGCGTGACCGGCCAGCCGCCGGAGGATCTCGCCGGTCAGCGGGTCGTGCAGCCGGATGGTCCCGTCCTCGCCGCCGGTCGCGACGACGGCTCCGCCCGGCCCGGTGGCGCAGCAGCGCAGCCGCCCGCCGGTGACCGGCACCGCGAGCCTCGGCGTGCCGGTGGTGGCGTCCCAGGTCCGCAACGAGCCGTCGTCGCCGACGGTGATCACACCGGTGCCGTCGGCGGTCACCGCGCAGCCGTTCACCGGGCCGTCGTGCCCGCGCAGGACGAGTCGCGCCACCGGGTCGGCCCCCTCGGGATCCCGGCCCCGCCGCTCCCGCTCCCCGGTGTCGCCGGGATCACCCGGCTCGGGGTCGTCCAGGTCGCCGCGGACGTCGTCGCCACGGACGTCGTCACCACGGACATCGTCGCCGGGGACGTCCCAGATCCGGGCGGTGCCGTCCTCGCCGGCCGAGACGAGCCAGCCGCTGCCGGGCGCGGCCGCGACGCCGAACACCTGGCCGACGTGGCCGGTGAGCACCGAGCGCGCCGTGCCCGCGCCGACCGTCCAGGTGCGGACGGTGCCGTCCATGCCTGCGGAGGCCAGCCACGACCCGTCCGGGGCGACGGCCAGCGCGAGGACCTGGCGGTGGTGGCCGGCCAGCACCCGGCGCAGCGCGGGGTGCGGCTGGTCGGGCAGCGTCCACCGGTTGACCAGCCGTGGCCCGCTCAGCCGCCGGGCCAGCGCGGCGCGGGCCGGTTCGAGCGCGCGGATGCCGTCGAGCCGGCTCAGCAGGGTCGTGCCCAGCGCCTCTGCGGGCTCGGTGGGGCCGAGCAGGTGCGCGTTCTGCCCGAGCGCCCGGCTCAGCGCGGGCAGCACCGGGTCGTCCGGCCGCACCCTGCCGGCGACGGCCAGGTCGGCCTCGACCGCCACCGGCCCGAGCCGGGCGACGGAGAGCTTCCCGACCGTCCAGCGCAGGTCCCCGAGCAGCGCGGCGAGCTCGTCGTGCCGGCCGGCGCCGGCCAGGTGCCGGGCGAGATGCTCCCAGAGGTAGCCGGCCCGCTCCGGCGCCGTCCACCACGGGGCACGCACCCCGCCGGCCGGCTCGGACCCGCCGGCCGGGTCGTCAGCACCGCCAGCGCCGCCGGTGATCATGCCGGCGAGCGCGTCGCACAGGACGCCGTCCAGCTCGCGCAGGCGCTCCGCCCCGACCCGGGCCCGCAGGTAGGTCCGCAGGACGTCCTGCAGCACCAGCGACGGCGGGTCCCGCCGGTAGGCCACAACGAGGGAAAGGTCGGCGAACTCCTGGCACAGGTCGTCGACCTCGTCGGGGTCGAGATCGCCGGTCGCCGCCCAGTAGGCCTCCAGGACGTCCCGCGGGATCTCCACGTCCTCGCCGAAGACGGCCAGCTCGAGGTACTGGTCGAGCCGGTCGCCGGTGAGCAGGCCCAGGCTCGCCGACAGCGTCGCCTCGACGGCGAGCGTCCGTTCCTCGACCCGGCTGACGTCCAGTGCGGTCGGGCCGCGCCGCTCCAGCCGGCGCAGCACCCGCTCGGCCGCGCGGGGCACCGACATGCCGTCCCGGGTCTGGCGGACGACCGCCCGGTTGACCAGCGCGAGCAGCACCGGCCAGCGGCCGGTGACCACCAGCAGCCGGCGCAGGACGGCGTCGGGCAGCGGCGCGGGGACATCCCTGGTCAGCAGGCTGACCGCCTCGCCGTCGGCCATCGCGGGCACCTGGACGACGTCGGCGTCCGGCGGCAGGCCGCGCATCCGCGTGGTGATCAGGCGGACGCAGCCCGGCCCGCCCTGCAGGAACGGGCGCAGCTGGGCGCGCCGCCACACGTCGTCCAGGACGAGCAGCCGGGGCTCGGCGCCGAGCAGCTCACCGAGGCGGAACCCGGCCTGCTCGGGGTCCGACAGCGTCGGGCGGACCCCGGACAGCGCCTCGCTCAGGTCGTTGATCCGGTCGGCCAGGTGCGCCCCGGCCAGCGACTCGCCGAGGGTCACCCACAGCACCCCGCCGCCGAACCGGCGGGCGATCCGCGTGCTGCCGCACACGGCCGCGGCCAGCGTCGTCTTTCCGAAGCCGCCGGCGCCCGCGAGCACGACGGGGCGCGGGACGACCTCGGCGCCGACCGGGGGGGCCGAGGGGGCCGGGGCGTCCGGGGCGCTCGCGGGCGGCAGCAGCCGGCGCAGCACGGCCTCGGTGAGCTCCGGGCGTTCCACCAGCCCCCGGACGGCCGGCACCATCCAGGGGCGGCGCAGCCATCCACCGCCAGGGCCCAGACCCGGGACGAGGACGGGCCGCGGGCCCGGGGGGCCCGGGGGGACGTCGCCGAACCCGGGCAGCGTGCGGGTCGCCCGCCGCTCGCTGTCCCGCAGCTTGACCAGGGCGTCGAGCACGGCGGTCTCCAGCCGGCCGTCCCGGAACCCGGCGACGATGGTGCCGCCGTCCCGCAGCCGCGCCCGGAAGGCCTCCTGCCGCTCGCCGTAGGCGGGGTCGACGAACTCGCGGAAGGGGACCTCCGCGTCGTCCTCGAGGAGGAACACCAGGCGGGGCATGCCCGCCTCGGTGGCCGCCTGGAACTCGAGCTCGGTGTAGGAAAGGTGCGGCAGCTCCCGGACGGGCGACCCGTAGCGGAACCCGATGAGACCGATGTAGACGTCGCTCTCCTGGACCTGCCGGACGCAGAACTCGGCCGGGTTGTCGGCGCGCGCGCCGAAGTACTCCATGTCGACGACACGGTCACCGGCCAGCGCGACGGCGCGCTCGGCGGCGGCCACGAACGACCGGTCCCGCGGGAAACGCCGCAGCTCGGCCGTGTGACTGAGGAAGATCACCCGGCGACGGTCCGGGCCGCGCGGGTCGCCCGCCCACGGGGCGACCACCCCCGCGGGCCACATCCCGGACTCGCCCCGCAGCTCGACCGAACCCCCCGCCACCACGTCCGGCGCGGCGGGCACGGCGAGGCTGCCGGGCGGTTCGGACGGCAGCCCCTCCGGCACAGACACATCCGGCAAATTACCGGATCACCTCCGGCAGGGCGCGCAGACGCTTCGCCGACGCCGCCCAGGTCGGCGCCGGTCGTCACCCGAAACCACGCGGGTGCCGGAAGAACTCCGTCGATCAGGTAATAAGGACCAGTGGACATCACCCCGGCCGCCGAACCCGCCGCCGCGCCCGCGCTCGCGCCGGACGCCGTACCGGTCGTCCCCGACCTCGACCACGAGGCCATGACGGCCGCGCGCCACCGGCAGGGCCTGCTCACCAAACCGCCGGGCGCCCTGGGCCGCCTCGAGGACCTGTCGGTCTGGATCGCCGGCGCGCAGGGCACCTGCCCGCCGCGGCCGTTGCGCCGGGTCCGGGTGGTGGTCATCGCCGGGGACCACGGCATCGCCACGGCCGGCGTGTCCGCGTTCCCGTCCGAGGTGACCGCGCAGATGGTCGCGAACTTCGCCGCCGGCGGCGCGGCCGTCAACGTGCTGGCCCGCCAGGTCGGCGCGTCGGTGCGGGTGGTGGACGTCGCCGTCGACACCCCCGTGCCCACCACGGCGGGCGGGGCGGACGGCAGCGCGTCTCCCGAGCGGTACCGGGTCCGGCGCGGGAGCGGGCGGATCGACCGGACCGACGCACTCACCGCCGCCGAGGTCGACGCCGCCTTCGCCGTCGGCCGGCTGATCGCCGACGAGGAGATCGACGCCGGCGCCGACCTGCTCGTCCCCGGCGAGATGGGCATCGGCAACACCACGCCCGCCGCCGCCGTGGTGGGCACGCTGCTCGACCGCGAGCCGATCGAGGTCGTCGGCCGCGGCACCGGCATCGACGACGAGCGCTGGATGCTCAAGACGGCCGCGATCCGGGACGCGATGCGCCGCGCCCGGCCGTACGCCGGCAACGCTCGCTCCGTTCTGCGGGTCGCCGGTGGGGCGGATCTCGCCGCGCTCGCCGGCCTCCTCGTCCAGGCCGGGGTGCGGCGCACGCCCGTCGTGCTCGACGGCGTGATCGTCTGCGCGGCGGCGCTGGCCGCCGAGATGATCGCGCCCGGGGCGAAGCGGTGGTGGGTGGCGGGGACCCGTTCCACCGAGCCGGCGCAGCGCCTCGTCCTCGACCACCTCGGGCTGGAGCCGCTCCTGGACGCCGGCCTGCGGCTCGGGGAGGGCACCGGCGCGCTGCTGGCCGTCCCGATGCTGACGGCCGCGCAGGCCACGCTGGCCGAGATGGCGACGTTCGACCAGGCCGGGGTGAGCGCCAAAGAGCCGGCCGCGCCCGACACCGCCGACACCACAGACACCGAGCCGGGTGACCCCGAGCCAGGGGCCCCCGGCAGCTACGAGCCGCCCACGGTCGGCCCGGCCGCCCCCGGGCCGACCGGTTCCGGCATGCCCGGACTCGACCTGGGGATGCTCGGCCTGATCACGCCGGACTCCACCCAGACCGGGCCCACACCTGCCGAACCGGCCGCTGACAGGCCGGGCGCCGATGGGCCGGGCGCGGGCGGCACTGCCGGCAGCGCGCCGTGACCGTCTGATGATCGAGGCGCGCGCGGCCTTCACCCTGCTCACCGTGTTGCCCGTCCGCGGCCCGGAACGCCTGGACCGGACGGTCGCCGGGCGCGCCATGGCCCTCGCCCCGCTGGTCGGCCTGGTGCTCGGATTCGTCAGCGCGCTGCTGGTGGTGACGACGCGCATCGTCACGAAGGTCCCGCACGAGCGCCCCCAGACCATGCTGCCCGCCGTGCTCGGGGTGGCGCTGCTGGCCCTGCTCACCCGCGGCCTGCACCTCGACGGCCTGGCCGACGTGGGGGACGCGTTCGGCGTCCGCGGCGGGCGGGAGCGGGCGCTGGCCGTGATGCGGGAGTCGACGATCGGCGCGTTCGGGGCGATCACCGTCCTGTTCGTCGTCCTCGTCCAGGTGAGCGCGCTCAGCGTCGCGATCACCGCCCACCGGGGGACCGTCTCGATCCTCGTCGCGGCGATGGCCGGCCGCCTCGCGGCCACGCTGTCCTGCGTCGAGGGCATCCCCTCCGCCCGACCGGACGGGCTCGGCGCCCTGGTCGCCGGCTCCGTGCGGCGCCGGGACGCGGTGCTGGCCACGGTGGGCGTCCTCGTCGTCGCGGGACTGGCCGGCCGGCTCGACTACGACGGCGGCGACACCGGCCGGGCCGTCCGCGCGATCATCGCCGTCGCCGTGGGGGTCGCCGTCTCCACCGCGCTACGGCGCTGGCTGGTGCGCCGCTTCGGCGGCATCACCGGGGACACCCTCGGCGCCACGATCGAGATCACGTCCATGGTGACCCTGCTGACGATGGCGTCGACTATCCCGAATCCGGTCCTGCGCTCCCTCGGCCTCGACTAGTACCAAGTCGGACGTAGCTCAGCATCACGGCCCGGGTGGAGTTCCGCGGACTTGTGCCGCGGCCCGCGGCTGGTCGGCACCTTGGTGCCAGTGCGACGAAAGCCCGTAGCGATCATCCGGATCGGGCGGCCGCGGAACCGGACCCGAAGTTACCCGCTGGTAGATATCGGTGCCCTGACTCCCGGAGGACCTTTCGGGGCCCGCCCAGCAGGATTCGCGCCTCGCGGTACCACTCGCGAAGCGTTGTCCGCCGCGGCCCCTGCGTGACTCACTGGTCGCCACCACCGACGCACAGTCGGCGAGCATCGCCGCGCAGAGTACCGGGCGCGGGCCGAGGAGGACCTGTGAGACTCCGTCCCAGCCATGTTCGGGAACCGATCCCCAACGCAGTCGGGGCCGGGAGCGGGCCGCCCTCCCGGCGGCGCGCGGCGCGCGCGCCGATGGCGGTGGTGCTCACGGGCCTCGCGCTGCTGGCGTTACCGGCCTGCTGGACCGTGCCGGGCGGCGGCCCGGGCGGACCTCCGCCTGACATCGCGGCCGACCTGTCGCAGGAGCTGACCGGTGGGAACGGCCCGTTCATCGGCGCCGCCGTCACGGTGGACCTGGCCCAGGCCGGCTACGTCGAGCACGAGTACGCGGCGGCCGGGACGGCGTCGTCCTACCGCGCCGTGGGCGGGCTCCCCCAGGACGGCCGATGGACGTTCGAACCCGACGGGAGCGCCTCGTACCGCACCCGGGTCCTCGTACGCCGGCCGGCTCAGGCCGCGGAGTTCAGCGGCACTGTGATCGTCGAATGGCTGAACGTCAGCGGCGGGGTGGACGCCGACCCCGAGTGGGCCAACCTGCACGAGGAGATCACCCGGCAGGGCCATGTCTGGGTCGGCGTGTCCGCGCAGCAGATCGGCGTGATCGGCGGCCAGGTTCTCGTGCAGGCCCCCGGCCCCGGCTCGGAGCTCGCCGGCAAGGGACTGAAGGCGATCGATCCGGCCCGGTACGGCTCGCTGGCGCACCCCGGCGACGGGTTCTCGACCGACCAGACGGCACCCGTGTTCGACGTGCAGACCGAGTCGGACCTGACCGGCATCCTCAACTCCAGCAAGGCCCGGCAGCCCGACAGCGACCGCTTCCGGCTGTGGGAGGTCGCCGGCACCGCACACGCCGACGCGCACCTGCTCGGCGCCAACGCGGCCTCGATCGACTGCGGCGTCCCGATCAACAACGGTCCCCTGCACCTGGTCGCGAAGGCTGCCCTGCAGGGGCTCACCGACTGGCTGGAGACCGGCCGGGCACCGGTCACCGGGCCGCGCGTCGAGCTGGCGGAAGGCCTGCTGCCGGGCGTGCGCCGTGACGCGGACGGCATCGCCCTCGGTGGTGTCCGCACACCGCCCGTCGACGTTCCCATCGACGTGCTCTCGGGTGATCCCGGGCCGAAGCTGTCGACGATCTGCCTGCTGCTCGGCTCGACCACGCCACTTCCCGCCGACCGCGTCGCCGAGCTGTACCCGACCCGCGCGGCCTACCAGCAGCGTTACGGCACCAGCGCCGACAAGACCGTCGAGGCCGGATTCGTCCTGCGCGAGGACCGCGCCGCCCTGCTGGACTTCGCCGAGCCGGAACGCGTGACCGGCTGACACCGCTCGTCACCCGCTGAGGCGGGCCGCCGGGCGCCCGGGAGTCCGGCCGCCCGGCGGCTCGCGTCGGCGCGGCCCGCCGGCGTCATCTGGGAGAGGCGGAGACGAACGGCGGGCGGACGACCGTCATCGTCGAGACGCGGCCGCGCACGTCCACGGCCACCTCGTCGCCGGCGGTCACGGAGCGGTCGAGCAGGGCAAGGCCGATGCCCTGCCGCAGGGTCGGGGAGAACGTGCCGCTGGTGACCTCGCCGAGCTCGGCACCGTCCGGGCCGCTCACCCGCATGTGCGGGCGCGGGATGCCGCGGTCGTTCGAGCGCAGCCCCCACAGTGACCGCGCCGGGCCCGCCGCGCGCTCGGCGAGCAGCGCCTCGCGGCCCCAGAACGCCGGCTTGTCCCAGCCGACGGCCCACCCCGACCGGGCCTGCACCGGGCTGATGGACAGGGAGAGATCCTGGCCGTGCAGCGGGTAGCCCATCTCGGTGCGCAGGGTGTCCCGGGCGCCGAGGCCACACGGCAGGCCACCGAGGCCGGTCACCACCGTCAGCAGCTCGTCCCAGAGCGGCACCGCGTCCGCCCAGCGCGGCAGGAGCTCGAAGCCCGCCTCGCCGGTGTAGCCGGAGCGGCAGACGATGACGGGCCGCCCCTTCCACTCGGCGTCGGCGAAGCTCATGTAGGCACCGTCGGCGGGCAGGCCGAGCTTGCGCAGCACCTCCGGCGCGGCGGGGCCCTGCACCGCGAGCACCGCGAACTCGGTGTGCAGGTCGGTGACGGCGACGCCGGCGGGCGCCTGCGCGGCGAGCCGCCGGACGACCTCGGCGGTGTTGGCCGCGTTGGGCACGAGGAACACGTTGTCGGCGGCGTAGTAGTAAGCGATCAGGTCGTCGACGACGCCGCCGGTCTCGTCGCAGCACAGCGTGTACTGCGCCTGGCCGGGGCCGACCCGCCTCAGGTCGTTGGTCAGGCAGGTGTTGACGAACTCGGCCGCGCCGGGGCCGGCGACCCGGGCCTTGCCCAGGTGGCTGACGTCGAAGATCCCCACCGCGCCGCGGACGGCCGCGTGCTCGGCGAGCACGCCCCGGCCGGCGTACTCGATCGGCATCTCCCACCCGCCGAAGGCGGCCGTCTTGGCGCCCAGCTCGACGTGCCGTTCGTGCAGCGGGGACCGACGCAGCTCTCCCATACCGGCAGCGTAGCCGCCCGGGACGTCACTTCGGCACGCCGGCGGCGGCCCGGACGGGACCACGTGGCCACGGGCCGGCGGGATGACGGCGCGGTGACGGGGCGATTTCCCGCTGTCCCCTCCGGCCACCGGCAGCCCACCGCCTCGGTGCCACACCAGGCCACAGGTCCCAGGGCCCAATACGCTCGAAGCATGACCGTCACCTCTGCCGCCTCCGCAGCCCTCACCGACCTCGACGTCGACGCCGTCGTGATCGGAATGGCCAAGGGCGACGACGGTCCGGTGCCCCTCGGCGGGACCGGCGCCCTCGACGCGGCGCTCGGCGGCCGGCTGGCCCGGATCCTCGCCGACCTCGGCGCGACCGGAGCCACCGGCGACATCGTCCGCTTCGCCACGCTCGGGACGCTGAAGGCCCCGACCGTGCTCGCGGTCGGCGTCGGGGAGCACGCCGCGTTCACCGCCGGTACCGCCGGAGCGGGTGAGGAAGCGGGCGGTGCCAGCGCCGACACCGACACCGAGACGCTGCGCCGCGCGGCCGGCGCCGCCGTCCGCGCGCTCGCCGGCACCGCCCGGGTCGCCTCGACGCTCGCGCTCGCCACCGGGCGGCCCACCGCGTCCACGCTGCGCGCGGCGGCCGAGGGCTCGCTGCTGGGCGCCTACGCGTTCGACAGCCTGCGCACCTCGCCGAACGGGCCTGCACCCGTGCGCGAGCTGGTCCTGACGGTCGAGGACCCGTCCGACCTGGCGGCGGCCGAGGCCGCACTGGAGCGTGCGACGATCATCGGTGAGGCCGTCACGCTGGTGCGGGACCTGGTGAACACCCCGCCGAGCCACCTCTCGCCGGCCCGGCTGGCCGAGATCGCGGTGGAGCGTGGCGACGCGGCCGGCGTCGAGGTGACGGTGCTCGACGAGGAGGCGCTAGCCGAGGGCGGCTACGGAGGCCTGCTCGGTGTCGGCCAGGGCTCGGCCAACCCGCCGCGGCTGATCCGGCTGCGCTACCAGGGTGCCGCCGGCACCGGGGCGGCCGGGGGCGAGCCGGCCGGCACCGACCTCGCCCTGGTGGGCAAGGGCATCACGTTCGACTCCGGCGGCCTGTCGCTGAAGCCGCCGGTGTCCATGGAGTGGATGAAGAGCGACATGGCCGGCGCGGCCTCCGTGCTCGCGGCCGTCGTCGCGGCCGCACGGCTGGGCCTGGCGCTCAACGTGACCGGCTGGATGCCGTGCGCGGAGAACATGCCCTCCGGCGACGCCATCCGGCCCTCCGACGTGATCACGCTGCGCGGCGGCAAGCGGGTCGAGGTGCTCAACACCGACGCCGAGGGGCGGCTCGTGCTCGGCGACGCGCTGGCCCGCGCCTCCGAGGACACTCCGGCGCTCGTCGTTGACGTCGCCACCCTCACCGGCGCGCAGATCGTCGCGCTGGGCACCCGCACGAGCGGGGTGATGGGCCGCTCCGAGGCGACCGACGCGGTGGTCGCCGCCGCCGGGCGCGCCGGCGAGACGGTATGGCCGATGCCGATGCCGCCGGAGCTGCGCAAGAGCCTCGACTCGGTGGTCGCCGACCTGGCGAACGTGGCGCCGGGCGGGAACCGCGACGCGGGCATGCTGCTCGCCGCCCACTTCCTCGCCGCCTTCGTGCCCGAGGAGATCCCCTGGGCGCACGTCGACATCGCCGGCCCGTCCTGGAACGGCGGCGAGCCCTACGGCTACACGCCCAGAGGCGGTACCGGGGCCATCGTGCGCACCCTCGTCCAGCTCGCCGAGGACAGGGCCGCCACCACCCCGTGACGTGCGGCGCCACCGCCACGCGCCGCCGCGCGAGAGGCCGGGTGAGAGGCCGGGTGACACGAACGGACGTCGCGTGATGCGGCACAGTCGGCGCAGTCTGTCCAGTCCAACCGCCTCGTCGTGAAAGACTGGGCGGGCCGGAGCGTGTCACCCGGCGGGACGCCCGTCCCGCGGTCGGGTGCCGCCCCGGCGGGGCTCACCGACCTGGACGACGACCACGCTCCTCCCCGCCGCCAGGCCGTGACCCCACCCGTCCGCAAGTCGACGAAGAAGGGATCCCTCGCGTGGCGGACACAGCGGCCGGTCCCGTCGACCTGGTCGTCCTCGGGGGTGGCAGCGGCGGGTACGCCGCCGCGCTGCGCGCCGCCGAGCTCGGCCTGCGGGTCGTCCTGATCGAGAAGGACAAGCTCGGCGGCACCTGCCTGCACCGCGGCTGCATCCCGACGAAGGCGCTGCTGCACGCGGCGGAGGTCGTCGACACCGTCGCCGCCAGCGAGACCTTCGGCATCCGGGCCACCCTGGACGGCATCGACATGGCCGGGGTCGGCGCATACCGCGACTCGGTGGTCGACGGCCTGTACAAGGGCCTGAGCGGACTGGTCCGGGCCCGGGGCATCGAGGTCGTCACGGGCACCGGCCGGCTGGTGTCCCCGACCGCGGTGACCGTCGGCGACCGGGTGGTCGAGGCCCGGCACGTGCTGCTCGCCACCGGCTCGGCCGCGCGAACGCTGCCCGGCCTCGACCTCGACCACCGGACGGTCATCGACAGCGGGGACGCGCTGGCGCTGGAGCACGTCCCGGGGTCGGTGGTGGTGCTCGGCGGCGGGGCGATCGGCTGCGAGTTCGCGTCGGTCTGGCGTTCGTTCGGCGCCGAGGTGACCATCGTCGAGGCGCTGGGCCATCTCGTCCCGGCCGAGGACGAGGCCAGCTCGAAGCTGCTCGAACGCGCGTTCCGCGCCCGGGGCATCGCCCTGCGCCTCGGGGTGCCTCTCGCGGGCGCGAAGACCACCGACCAGGGCGTGACCGTCGTCCTGGAGGACGGGTCCACCGTCGACGCCGAGCTCCTGCTCGTCGCGGTCGGGCGCGGCCCGGTTTCCGCCGGCCTCGGCCTGGACGAGGTCGGCGTCTCGACGGACCGCGGCCATGTCCTCGTCGACACGCACCTGCGGACGAACATCCCCACGGTCTCGGCCCTCGGGGACGTCCGGCCCGGGCCACAACTGGCCCACGTCGCGTTCGCCGAGGGCATCCTCGCGGCCGAGCTGCTCGCCGGGCTCGACCCGGTACCGGTCGACTACGACAACGTCCCGCGGGTCACCTACTCCCATCCCGAGGTGGCGTCCGTGGGTCTGACCGCGGCCGCCGCCCGGGAACGCCACGGGGAGATCAACACCGCCACATACCACCTGGCGGGCAACGGAAAGGCACGGATCCTGCGCTCCGCGGGCGCGGTGACCGTGGTCTCGGCTGCGGACGGCCCGGTCGTCGGCGTCCACATGGTGGGCGACCGGGTCGGCGAGCTCATCGCCGAGGCCCAGCTCATCACCAACTGGGAGGCATACCCCGCCGACGTGGCCCAGCTCCTCCACCCGCACCCGACCCTCTCCGAGGCGCTCGGCGAGGCGCACCTCGCTCTCGCCGGCAAGCCACTGCACGTCCACAGCTAGGCACGTCCACAGCTAGCCCGCGGTGCCCGCGTCCGCCCCGCCCGGCCCGACCGGGTGTGGTGGGGAGGGCGCCGGGCGCGACGAAGGAGTCGTTGTCAGCATGTCAGTATCCGTCACGATGCCCCGCCTCGGGGAGAGCGTCTCCGAGGGGACGGTCACCCGCTGGCTGAAGAAGGAAGGCGAGCGGGTCGAGGCCGACGAGCCGCTCCTCGAGGTCAGCACCGACAAGGTCGACACCGAGATCCCCGCGCCGGCCTCCGGCGTGCTCGGCTCGATCAAGGTCGCCGAGGACGAGACCGTCGAGGTCGGCGTCGAGCTGGCTGTCATCGAGGACGGCGCCGCGGGTGCCGGCGCGGCGGCCGCGCCCGCCGAGGCCCCCGCCGCGGCCCCGGAGCCTCCGCCGGCACCTGCCGCCGCCGCGCCGCCCCCGCCGCCTGCTCCCCCCGCTCCGCCGGCGCCGGCGCCGGCGCCCGCTCCCGCGGCGGCACCGCCTCCGCCGCCGGCTCCCGTCACGCCGGTGCCCGCGCAGGCCCCGGTCGCCGCCCCGGACGCCGCCGCCGACGGTCTCGGCCGGTACGTGACGCCGCTGGTCCGCAAGATGGCCGCGGAGCTGGGCGTCGACCTCGGCTCGGTCACCGGCAGCGGCCCGGGTGGACGCATCACCAAGCAGGACATCCAGGACGCGGCGAAGTCCCGCGGCTCCGCGCCGGCCGCGGCTCCCAGCGCCCCCGCCGCTCCGGCTGCGCCGGCCGCTCCCGCCCCGGCGCAGGCGCCCACGGCGCCCGCGGCCGCCCGGCCGGCTCCCGCCGCCGCGCCGACCGCGTCCACCGCGCCCCGTGGCCGCACCGAGAAGCTGACCCGGCTGCGCTCGCTGGTCGCCCGTCGGATGGTCGAGTCGCTGCAGGTCAGCGCGCAGCTCACCACCGTCGTGGAGGCCGACGTCACGCGGATCGCGAAGCTGCGCGAGCGGGCCAAGGCGAACTTCCAGGCCCGCGAGGGCGTGAAGCTGTCGTTCCTGCCGTTCTTCGCGGTGGCCGCGTGCGAGGCACTGCGCGAGCACCCGGGGATCAACTCCAGCATCGACCTGGAGGCGGGCACGGTCACCTACCACGACTCGGAGAACCTCGGCATCGCCGTCGACACCGACCGTGGCCTGGTCGTCCCGGTGATCCACAACGCCAGCGACCTGAACCTCAGCGGGATGGCCCGCAAGATCGACGAGCTGGCCGCGCGGACCCGCGCCAACCAGGTGTCCCCGGACGACCTGGGCGGCGGCACTTTCACGCTGACCAACACCGGCAGCCGCGGCGCCCTGTTCGACACCCCGATCATCAACCAGCCGCAGGTGGCGATCCTGGGCACCGGGTCGGTCGTGAAGCGCCCGGCCGTCGTCACCGATCCCGAGCTCGGCGAGGTGATCGCCATCCGGTCGAAGGTCTACCTGGCCCTCACCTACGACCACCGGATCGTGGATGGCGCCGACGCGGCCCGGTTCCTCACCGCGATCGCCAGCCGTCTCGAGGAAGGCGCCTTCGAGGCCGAGCTCGGGCTGTAGCCACGAGTTCGGCGCTGTAGGCACCAGCAAGGCAGGCAGGCAGGGCCGGCGGCGGTCGGGCGGGTCCACGGGCCCACCCGGCCGCCGCTGTCGTTCGCGGGGAGACACGCCGGGCCTGGTGCGGGAGAACGTGCCGCGCCGGCGCCCGAAACCCGGCCGACCCGTCCGCCCCGCCTGCCCGGTCCGGCGGCCGGCGCGGTCCGGCGGCGCAGGTGGCCGCGGCCGGCTAGGGTGACGTCCGGGCCCCGGGGTCGCCGTGCCACGGACTCCAGGTCCAGGAGGGTCGGATGGGGGTCCCGGACGCATGAAGGTCGCCGTCACCGGCTCGTCCGGGCTGATCGGTTCGGCGTTGCTGCCCGCGCTGCGCGGGGACGGCCACGAGGTCGTCACCCTCGTCCGGCGCCCGCCGCGCGACCCGTCCGAGATCCGCTGGGACCCGGCGGCCGGCACGCTGGACGCCGCCGCCCTGGCCGGCGTGGACGGCGTCGTGAACCTGGCCGGCGCCGGCATCGGCGACCACCGGTGGACCGCCGCCTACAAGCAGACCCTTCGGAGCAGCCGCATCGACGGCACCCGCCTGCTCGCCGAGGCCCTCGCCGGCCTCGACCCGCGCCCGCGGGTCCTGCTCTCCGGCAGCGCCATCGGCTGGTACGGCACGAACGCCGGCTCGGCCGGCGCCGCGCTGGACGAGACGGCCCCGCCCGGCACCGGCTTCCTCGCCGAGCTCGCCCGTGACTGGGAGAACGCGACCACAGCGGCGCAGGATGCCGGCATCCGGGTCGTCCGGGTGCGCACCGGCATCGTCCTCTCCGGGCGCGGTGGGACCCTCCAACGGCTGCTCCCGATCTTCCGGCGCGGAGCCGGCGGCCGGCTGGGCTCGGGGCGCCAGTGGCTCAGCTGGATCAGCCTGGCCGACACCGTCGACGCGCTGTGCTTCCTCCTGGAGGCCGACGGAGTACGCGGGCCGGTCAACCTGGTGGCGCCCACCCCGGTGACGAACGCGGAGTTCACGTCGGCGCTGGCGCGGACGCTACAGCGCCCGGCCTTCGCCCAGGTACCGCGCTTCGCACTACGCCTGGCCCTGGGCGAGTTCGCCGACGAGGGACCACTCGCCTCCCAGCGGCTCGCGCCGGCCACGCTGGTCGACGCCGGGTTCCGGTTCAACCACTCCGACCTCGCCACGGCACTGGCCGATGCCGTGCACCGCGGCGCCTGAACCGGGCCGCCGGGTCCGGCCGCTCGCTCAGCCGGGGGCCGTCTTGACGCTCTCGGCCTGCCGCCAGCCCGCCTCGGTCCGCCACAGGGTGAGATCCTTCGTCTCCGGCGGGCTGGCCGGCTGTTGGGCCAGCACATCGCCCGCCTCGCCGACGAAGTCGTAGGCCCCCACGATCTCGGTGACCCGTAGGACCACCCGGTCGGCTTCCTCCTCACGAACCACGACGTCGACGATCTCGATCCGCACCGGCGTGGAGCGCCCGCGTCGCCGGACCATTTCCCGGATCGATGCCCGGTCCGACTCCAGGACGGCGCTGCCGGGCGCGTCCGCGAGGCCGAGGGCGGTCTCGTCCGCCCGCTCGAAGGCCTTGCTGCGGGCGGTGTTGAGCTCGTCGAGCACGGCTCGCCACACCTGTTCCGGGGTCTGCCCGCTGACGGGGCTCGCGGTCGGGTCCGCGCGGGCGGTGCTCCCGGTGGGCACGGGTTGACGGGTGGCGTCCGACCCGGAGTCATGGGCCAGCAGGAGCGCGGCGATGGCGACGATCACCAGACCGACGCCCGCGAGCACCGGGAACAACACGGGGTGCCGCCGCCGGCCGCCGGCCCGCTCCCCCGCTGCCCGGCGTGCCCTGGCCGCGCGCGGTGCCGGGGAGTGGGTGGTGCCCCGGGCGCGGGCGGGCGCCGCGGCCCGGCCGGCGCGGCGGCGGGTGCCGGCCCGGTCGTGGTTCACCGGTCGCAGCGAGCCCACCAGGTCGGCTGGTTCGGCCGGTGCGGTCCGCCCGTCATGCGGCGGCCGGATGCCCTCGGCGTCGGCCTCCCTGGGCGCCGGGCCGCCCGCGCCGGGCGGCGGTGGCTCCTCGTCCTCGTCCGGGATCACCTGACCGGTCGCGAGGTACAGACCGTAGGGATCATCCCGACCGGCGGGCCGCGGGGTTTCCGGTGGGCCGGCCGCGGAGCCCGGGTCGCCCTCGAAGCCCCGGTCGCCCGTGGCCGGGTCGCCCGGCCACGCCACGTCCTCGGCTGCCGACCACGGGTCCGGGTCGTCGCTGTCGCCGGCCTCGCCCCGGAGACTCTCGTCGGGATCCAGCAGGTCGCCCTGGTCGACCGGAGCGGCGTTCCCGCCGTCCGCGGGCCGGCCGGGCTCCGGGTCGACCTCGACAACCCCTGCTGCCCCGGGTGGCACGTCCGTCATCCGGACGGGAAGCGGCGTGGCGCTGCGGGCCAGCCCGGCCGCGAGCTCGGCGGCCGAGGGGCGGCGACGCGGGTCGTCCACCAGGGCCATCGCGACCGCGACGGCGACCGCGGCGGCGTCGGGCCCCGTCGCCTGGCGCATCGCGCCGAGCAGGAGGTCGGCGAGGTCGTGCACGTCCTCCGAGGCGGACACGCCCGGGTCGGTGAGGGCCGCGATGCCGGCGCCGGTGAGAACCGGCCGCCCGTTCGGCTCGAGGAGAATGTCCAGGGCGGTCAGCCCGCCGTGGTGCAGACCGGCCGCGTGCACCTCGGCCAGCGCCTGCGCCGCGGGTAGGCCGATGGTGACGACCTCGCCCGGGTCGAGCCGACCCCGCGCGCCGAGCAGCCGGGACAGGCTGACCGCCTCGTGCACCGGCTCGGTGGCGACGGCCAGGCCGTCGGGTGTGCGGATCACGTCCACCACGGAGGCCAGGTGCGGATGGCGGATGCCGAGCAGCAGCTGGGCCTCGTCGAAGGCCTCGGCGCGCAGCAGCGAGTCGGCCGGTAACCGAACGTAGCGGATGGTCACGTCCATGCCGAGCCGCTCGATCCGGCCGGCCCAGACCTCGCCGGCGCCGGCGTCGTATCGGCGGCCGTGCAGGAGGATTCCCGGCACGACGGGCTCGCCGCCGTGCCGCCCCAGCCGATCGCCGGAATCGTCGGTGAAGGTCACGAACGTCGACGCTAGGCGGATCCGACCACCTCTGCAGGACTCTTTCCCCTGCTGTGGATAACTTCCTCTCGAGCGGCGGCGGCGCGCCGCCGGGCGCGGACGGGCGCCCCGGGACGCCCCCGGGGCCGGTCAACCAGGAGTCATCTGTGCAGATCCTCGCGACGAGCGGCGGCTTCCGGCCCGACGGGCGGTGGGGCGCCCGGGTCGGACCACTGCTGGATCACGCGATCGAGCTCGCCGCCCCCGCCGGACGTCCCAGGCTGTGCCTGTTGCAGACCGCCCTGGGCGACGACCAGGCCGCCTACGCCCGCGGGTACGCGGCGCTGAGCCGGGACCGGCCGGACGTCGTGGTCTCCCACCTCGCGCTGTTCCCGATGCCCAACGTCGCCGACATCCGGGCCCACCTGCTCGCGCAGGACGTCGTCTGGGTCGGCGGCGGCAGCGTGGCCAACCTGCTGGCCGTGTGGCGGGCGCACGGCCTGGACCGGATCATGCGCGAGGTGTGGGAGGCCGGGGTCGTGCTGGGTGGGGTCTCCGCCGGCTCGCTGTGCTGGCACACCGGCGGCACCACCGACTCGTTCGGCCCCGACCTGTGCCCGGTGACGAACGGGCTGGGCCTGTTGCCGCACAGCAACACCCCGCACTACGACTCCGAGCCTGCGCGCCGGCCGCTCTACCAGCGCCTCGTCGCCGAGGGGACGCTGCCCGCCGGGTGGGCGACCGACGACGGCGCCGGCCTGCACTTCCGCGGCACCGAGCTCGTCGAGGCGGTGGCGGACCGGCCGGACGCCCACGCCTGGCGGGTCAAGCCGGGCCCGGCCGGGACGGCCGTCGAGACCCGGGTCCCGGCCAGGCTCCTCCCCGATCCGCGGACCGCGGCGGACCAGGCGCCGTAGCCGCGGCGATCCGGCTCCTGACAGCTCCCGACGGATCCCCATGTGGCCCTGCTGCCCCGGCCCGCGGGCGTACGCTCGGGACGTGGATGTCCTCCGGTTGGGTGTCGTTCCCTATCGCGAGGCCTGGGAGATGCAGCGGACCCTGGCCGATGACCGCCGCCACGGACGCGGCTCCGACACGCTGATCCTGCTGGAACACCCCGACGTCTACACGGCGGGCCGGCGGACGGGCGCGGGTGACCGCCCGGTCGACGGGACGGAGGTCGTCGACGTCGACCGCGGCGGCGGCATCACCTGGCACGGCCCGGGGCAGCTGGTCGGCTACCCGATCGTGCGGCTCCCGATGCCGCTGGACGTCGTGGCCTACGTACGGGCACTGGAGGCCGGCCTGATGGCGGCCTGCGCCGAGTTCGGTCTCGAGACCCGGCGGGTCGAGGGGCGCACGGGCGTGTGGACATCCGACGGCCTGCGCAAGCTCGCCGCCATCGGGGTCCGGGTGAGCTGGAAGGTCACCAACCACGGTTTCGCGCTGAACTGCGATCCCGCGCTCGCCGCGTTCGGTCGGATCGTCCCGTGCGGGATCTCGGACGCCGGCGTGACCAGCCTGAGCAGGGAGCTGGGCCGGCCGCTGCCGGTGGCCGAGGCCCGCCCGGTGGTCGAACGGCACATGCTCACCGCGCTCGCCGACTACCTGGCCACGGGCCTGGCCGCCGAGGCCGGCCGCCGGCCGGCAGGCGCGGAGGACAGCACGGGCAAGGTGGCCGGCACGGACACGGCGGGCACCGCGGGCAGGGCAGCCACGGCGGGAACGTCCGACACGGATCTGATCGGCGCGGGGCTCGCCGGCGGGAAGGTTCACCGATGACCGCGGTCGCTCCCGAAGGCCGGCCGCTGCTGCGGCTGGAGGCGCGCAACGCGCAGACGCCGATCGAGCGCAAGCCACCGTGGATCCGCACCCGGATGCGCACCGGTCCGGAGTACACCGACGTGCGCAACCTGGTCCGCGGGGCCGGCCTGCACACGGTGTGCGAGGAGGCCGGCTGCCCGAACATCTACGAGTGCTGGGAGGACCGCGAGGCCACCTTCCTGATCGGCGGGGACGTCTGCACCCGCCGCTGCGACTTCTGCCAGATCGACACCGGCCGCCCGGCCCCGCTGGACGTCGACGAGCCGCGCCGGGTGGCCGAGTCGGTCTCGACCATGGGCCTGCGCTACGCCACGGTGACCGGTGTCGCCCGCGACGACCTGCCCGACGGCGGGGCGTGGCTGTACGCCGAGACCGTCCGGCAGATCCACGCCGGGTCGCCGGGCACCGGGGTCGAGGTGCTGATCCCGGACTTCGGCGGCCGTCCCGAGCAGCTCGGCGAGGTCTTCGCCGCCGAGCCGGAGGTGCTCGCGCACAACGTGGAGACGGTTCCGCGGATCTTCCGCCGGATCCGGCCGGGGTTCCGCTACGAGCGCTCGCTGGACGTCCTGACCCAGGCCAGGGCGGCCGGCCTGGTGACCAAGTCGAACCTGATCCTCGGGCTCGGCGAGACCGACGACGAGGTCTCCGAGGCTATGACCGCGCTGCACGAGGCCGGCTGCGACCTGCTCACCGTCACGCAGTACCTGCGGCCGACCCCCCGACATCACCCGGTGGAGCGCTGGGTGCGACCCGAGGAGTTCGTGGAGTGGGAGCGGCGCGCCACCGGCATCGGCTTCGCCGGTGTGCTGTCCGGTCCGCTCGTCCGGTCGTCGTACCGCGCCGGACGCCTGTACCGCCAGGCAGTCACCGTACGTAGTAATACTGCCACTGTAGAGGCTGATCTGCCCGAAAGTGTGTCCGACGACTCTCACGCCAGGTGATGACTCGACTGGTGGCGACTACCGCGAGCGACTAAGCTCGGCTCTGCGTCACACGGCGGTCACGAGATTCGCCGTTGCGCAGGGGTCGTCGCCACCTTGCGGACATCGCGGCGACATCTGCGCCCTTCACACTCGGTGCTGTTCCGGCGGGAGCTCCTCCCGCCTCGGGCGCCACGACCGCGTCGGGAGGTCGTCGACACCGTGTTCCGCTCACTCCTCAGCGCACTCGAGGAACTGACTCTTCTCGTCCTGCCCCATGGCGGGCAGCGCACCGCGCGCCACAACGCCTGGCGCGCCGCCACCGACCTGCACGTCACCACCGGCTACCGCTGGGTCGACCAGATCTCCGTGTCCGCACTCGAACCCTCCCCCGCCCCGCCGCCCGCGCCGCCGGCCCGGGCCACGTTCCCCGTCCCCCGGATCTCGGCGCCACGGGTCTCGCCGGTGCGCTCACGGGCGGCGGCCGCCGCCCGTTCCTGACCTCCGTTACCGGAGCAGTCGCCAGGCACCCCGTTCGAGGCCGTAGGCTCGCGTCTATGGCGCTGCGGAAGAAGCCGGCCGGAGCCGGCGGGGAGCCGGTGCTCGCGGCCGCGGGTGGAAGCGGAACGACGGGTGGCGGGGCCGCCCGCCGGCCGGGTGGAACGGGTGCGGCCGGGTCACGCGCGGGCGCGCGCGGGGGTGCCCAGAAGGCTGGGGACCCGAAGGCGGGCGGGCCGACCGGCGGCGCCCCCAAGGGTGGATCCCCGAAGGCCGGTGGCAGGGCCCGCCGGGCCGGTAGGTCCGACCAGGCTGGCCAGAGCGGTCCGTCCGACCCGCCGGCCAAGGCCGGCCGGAACGCGCGGGCCGCTACACCGCCGCCGCCCGCTGGTGGTGGTGGCGGCGGCGAGCCTGGTGGGGCGCGCGCCAGGCTCGCGCAGATCCGCCTCGTATACAAGATCACCAAGCAGCGTGACCCGCGGGTGCTGTGGCTGAGCCTGCTCGGGCTCGCCGGCCCGATCGCGGTCGGCGTCATCCTCGGGGTCTTCGTCGGCCCGCTGTACGTGTGGCTGCCGATCGCGGTGCTGCTCGGGCTGGTCGTCGCGCTGAACGTGTTCAGCCGGCGCGTCCAGAAGACCGCGTACGCCGAGATGGAGGGCAAGCCGGGCGCCGCCGCCGGCGTCGTCGAGCGGATGCGCGGCGACTGGCGGCTCACCCCCGCCGTCGGCGTGAACCGGCATCAGGATGTGGTCCACCGCGTGGTCTGTCGGGCAGGCGTGATCCTGATCGCGGAGGGTCGCGGGCGCGGCCCGCGCGAGCTGCTCGTCGCGGAGAAGCGCCGCATCCGCAAGATCGTCGGCGAGGCGCCGCTGCTCGACTACGTCGTCGGGAACGGCGAGGGCGAGATCCCACTGCCGAAGCTGCAGAGCACGCTCATGCGGCTGCGCCGCGAGCTGCGCAAGCGCGATGTGGACGCCCTCGATCGCAGGCTGAAGGCCGTCAGCGCCCCGGCGCTGCCGATCCCCAAGGGCCCCATCCCGCGGAACATCCCCCGCGGCGGCCGGCTCCGCTGAGCCCGCACCCCGACTGCCCGAACCCCGACTGACCGGGCCCCGACCGTCCGGGGCCCGGTTCGCCGGCCCCGGTGCTGCCGGGGTGCCGTCCCGCCGCCGGCACCGTCCCGCCACGGGGCGGCTGAACCGGCACGGCCGGCACCCCCCGGGCCTACCGGGCCGTCCGGTGGTGCGGCTCGGGGCTCCGCGCGGGCTCAGGTCGTCGGTGAGGTGACCGGGTCGCGCACGACCACCGTTCCGGCGGCGCGGTCGTGGGTGCCACGCAGGTCGCGGTCCCAGATGAAGATCGGGATGAACAGCGCCAGCAGCAGTGTCCGCACGACGATCCAGGGCCAGCTCTGGCGCGCCCCGTCGCGCACCCGGATGACCCGGATGCCCGCCAGCCGCATGCCGATGGTCTGCCCGACGACGGCGACCAGCAGGAGCTCCTCGAGCAGGAACGCTCCGTACACGGCCAAGCCGCGCGCATCCCCCGCGGCGCTGACGCCGACGAGGAACAGGACTCCCACCAGCAGGTTCGCTATCACCGCGTCGACGGCATAGGCGACAAGGCGGGGACCGAACCCCACCACCGAACCGGGGCCCTCCGCCGGGAGCCCGAGTCGGGCTCCGGGTGGTGTGTCCCGAGGCAGCCCGGGCCCTTCCAGCCAACCTCCGAGTGCGCGTCCCACGGCGCAAGCCTATGCGGCGATCCCGCGCCAACCGGGCGATGACGTACCGTCACGAACGCCGTTACGGTAACATCTCGGAAACAACCCGGTGATATCCCCGGTACGCCATGCGGTCACATCACGCAACCGACCGGAGCGTACCCTGTCAGTCCATGGATACCTGACAAACGCTGGAGGGTGGATGTTCACAAACGCCGACGACGTGCTCCGTTATATCCGGGACGAAGGCGTTCAGTTCATTGACGTACGATTCTGTGACCTTCCCGGGGTGATGCAGCACTTCACAATCCCCACGGAGGTTTTCTCCGAGTCGGTCTTCAGCGATGGGCTCATGTTCGACGGATCGTCGATCCGCGGATTCCAGGCGATTCATGAATCTGACATGCTGCTCCTTCCGGACCCTCGGACGGCGTTTGTCGACCCGTTCCGCGAGCACCCCACCCTCGCAATGACGTTCTTCATCCACGACCCGATCACCAAGGAGCAGTACTCGCGCGACCCGCGCAACATCGCCAAGAAGGCCGAGGCCTACCTGCGCGGCACGGGGATCGCCGACACCGCCTACTTCGGCCCCGAGGCCGAGTTCTACATCTTCGACGACGTCCGCTACGACTACAACCCCTACGGGTCGATGCACGCGGTCGACTCGGTGGAGGCCGCGTGGAACACCGCGCGGAAGGAGGAGGGCGGCAACCTCGGATACAAGCCCCGGTTCAAGGGCGGCTACTTCCCCGTGCCGCCGACGGACCACTTCACCGACCTGCGCTCGGAGATGACCCGGGTGCTCTTCGAGGTCGGCATCACCGTCGAGATGCAGCACCACGAGGTCGGCACCGCCGGCCAGGCCGAGATCGACATCAGGTACGACACGCTGCTCAAGACGGCCGACAACCTGATGCTCTACAAGTACGTGATCCGCAACGTGGCGCGCAGCCGCGGCAAGACCGTGACCTTCATGCCCAAGCCCCTCTTCGAGGACAACGGGTCCGGCATGCACACCCACCAGAGCCTGTGGAAGGACGGCGAGCCGCTCTTCTACAGCCCGAACGGGTACGGCGGCCTGTCCGACACCGCGCGCTACTACATCGGCGGACTGCTGCACCACGCGCCGGCCCTGCTCGCGTTCACCAACCCGACCACGAACTCCTACCGGCGGCTCGTGCCCGGCTACGAGGCCCCGGTGAACCTCGTCTACTCGGCGCGCAACCGCTCGGCGTGCTGCCGGATTCCGCTCGGCGGCGACTCGCCGAAGGCGAAGCGGGTCGAGTTCCGGGTGCCGGACCCGAGCTGCAACCCGTACCTGGCGTTCGCCGCGATGCTGATGGCCGGCCTGGACGGCGTGAAGAACAAGATCGACCCGCCGGACCCGATCGACAAGGACCTCTACGAGCTCCCGCCGGACGAGCTCGCCGCCGTTCCGCAGGTGCCCGGCTCACTCGAGAAGGTCCTCGACGCCCTCGAGGCCGACAACGAGTTCCTCCGTGAAGGAAACGTCTTCACCCCCGACCTCATCGAGACCTGGATCGACTACAAGCGGGTGAACGAGGTCGACGCCATCCGGCTGCGCCCGCACCCGTACGAGTTCAGCCTCTACTACGACATCTAGACCGCGATATCCCTCCCGGTCCGGAGCGGCGCCACCAACGGGGCGGGCGGACTCCCACCACACCTGGCGAGAGCGGCGCCGGGGGCTTCTCGTATGACCTACGGCCCACCCCCGGCGCCACCCACCCGACAGCCGCTGCGACCTGCGGCTGGCCCTTCCCCGAACACCGCCGGCGACGGTGGGCGGATATCAGCTGATGACGGACGGCCCGTGTCCACGAACCCGTGGGCACGGGCCGTCCGTCGTTACGGCAGCTTTTCCGGGGTGGTTCCCGCGAACCGGCGGGTATTCGCTTCCGCGCCGCGACTATGGCCGTGCAGCAACACCCCGGTGACCGAGAATTAACACCCCGGGAACTGATTGGAAACGAGGCCCGACGAAGCTCCGGACGAACCCTGCGTCAGTCGCGGCCGGGGTCGGCCCTCCCCCGGCCGATCACACAGTCGCTCCGTCACGTGCCACGTCAACCACGGGGAGTACGAGTGAGCTCCAAGTCGAAGAGCTATCAGGCCGAGTACATCTGGATCGACGGCACCGAGCCTGAGCCGTTGATGCGGAGCAAGACCCGCATCGTCAAGGGCGGCAAGGAGCCGGAGATCTGGGGCTTCGACGGCTCGAGCACGAACCAGGCCCCGGGTTCGAACTCCGACTGCGTCCTGCAGCCTGTCTTCACCTGCCCGGACCCGCTGCGCGGCGGCGACAACGTGCTCGTGCTGTGTGAGGTCCAGCTGACCGACTTCACCCCGCACCCGACGAACACCCGCGCCGCCGCCCGGGCGGTGGCCGAGAAGTACGCCGACATGTCACCGATGTTCGGCATCGAGCAGGAGTACACGTTCTTCCAGAACGGGCGTCCCCTCGGCTGGCCGGCGGCCGGGTACCCCGAGGCACAGGGCCCGTACTACTGCGGCGTCGGCGGCGAGAAGATGCCCGGCCGGGACATCGTCGAGAAGCACACCCAGGCGTGCCTGGACGCCGGCCTCGCGATCGAGGGCACCAACGCCGAGGTCATGATGGGCCAGTGGGAGTTCCAGATCGGCGTGCTGCCGACCCCCGCGATCGGCGACCACATCTGGGTCGGCCGCTGGCTGCTGCACCGGATCGCCGAGGACTTCGGCGCGTCGGTGTCGTTCGCCGCCAAGCCGATGGCCGGTGACTGGAACGGCGCCGGCGCGCACACCAACTTCTCCACCAAGCAGACCATGGAGAGCTGGGACGCCATCGTCGCCGTCTGCGAGGCGCTGGGCACCCGGGTGATGGAGCACGTCACCCACTACGGTGACGGCATCGAGCTGCGGCTGACCGGCAAGCACGAGACCGCCCCCTGGAACAAGTTCTCCTGGGGCGCCTCGGACCGCGGTGCGTCGATCCGGATCCCGTGGGCCGTCGAGAAGGCCAAGAAGGGCTGGATCGAGGACCGCCGGCCGAACGCCAACATGGACCCGTACGTGGTCTCCTCGCTGATCGTCGACACCTGCTGCAGCGCGCTGGCCGGCGACAAGCCGACCCTGTTCGTGCCGTCGCAGACCGCCGACGCGACCGCCAAGGTCTGACCGCCAGGCCGCGTGCGGCCTGGCGTCACACGACAGGTCCGTGGCCTCCGGCGACCCGCCGGGGGCTACGGACCTGATTGCCGAGATCAGCGCAGCCCGCTGACCGCGCCCACATCGCCCGCCGGCTGAAACGGAGCGATACGGACGACCGCCTCGTTGAAATCGAGGGTGGCACCGCAACCGGTGGGCACCGCGGGGGTGTCGACGATGAGTTCGATGGTTCTGCTTGACACAAAGGACTTCCACTTGATCAGATCCCGGCTTCGGGCCGCGTCCAGATCAAGATCGCCCTCTGTCACGAGGCCAGCGGCGCCCGCGAAGACTGCGTAGTGGACCTGTAGGCCGCCGCAGCGCCCCTGGTCCCCGGTCAGCTCTGGTAGAGCGCTGAACGCATGGGCGACAGCCCCGTCAGAGACAGTGAAGATCGTCTCGGCGCGGATGCGCCCAGGAGTCAGGTCGTAGGCCAAGTCGTACGAGACGCCTTCGAACAGCCCCACAACGGCCGAGGCTCGAAGGCGATCCACACGGTCTCCCGTTCGGGCCATCGCCTGCAGGTGCTCCTGCGGAGTACGCGGACCGACCGTCTCGAAGGCGATCATTCTCGCCATAGCGATGATCAGGACGGCGGCCCGCAGGCCCGCTCTGGCTCGCCAGCCGAGACGCGGTGGGCGGGCAGGCCCCGGTCCGGGCACGGCCGTCGACGGCTGCATAACCCCGCGACCTGTCGGCGGTGGCGCTGACGATTGCCGCGCGGCCGAGACCACGTTGGCCGCGGCCGTTCGCCGGGCCAGTTCCCGGGTGAGCATTTCAACCTGATGGCGCAGGACTTCTTTCTGTCCGTACGCCTCTCGGGCGCGACTCTCAGCGGTTTCGGCCCGGCGGGTGGCCTCGACCTGGCGGGTGAGAGCCGTGACGATCTCGCCCCGCTGACGCTCGACGACGGCTTCCAGCTCGATGAGGCGATGACGTAGTCCGTCTGCGATCGCCTCCGCAGCCGCCTCAAGGGCCTGTGCCGGCGCCCCGGCAGTGTCCTCGGGTAACCGGGGTGGGTGCGTCTGCCCTCGGCGCTGGCAGCAACCCGCTTACGGCCCCCGGCCGGCGGCGAGCCGGGTCCGGTCGGAGATCCGCCTCGGTACTGCCCGCATCCCCGGTGCCCGCCAGGTCGTAATGCCCCTGTCGCAGCTGGTCGACCGCGCGCCGTACGGCGGCGAGCTGACGGGCGAACCCACCGGCCGCCAGCACCTCCTCGACAAGTTTTTCCTCGTCCGGTCTCAGCGGCCATCTTCGTCTCGCCCGTGAACCTACAGACCAGTGGACGTATTCGACACGCGCAATCCACAGGACCTTCTCCCGGACCGGTTCCGGCTGAAGGAGAAGATAACGCTCGGCATCTTCCCAGCGAAGCGGAACCTCTCCTCTGAATTGCCTGTTCGCCCGGGTCCTGCCGGCCGGCGTCTGGTCCAGCGAACATTTGTACAGCGGCGTCCCAAAACATTTTTTGAGCAGGTGGAAGAAATCCAGAAGCTCCCTGTGGTCCGGCTCGACGCCCACGGCGACCCGCGGAACACGACCGCCCTTGGAGGCCCTGCCGTCACGCACGTTCCGACTCCTTGACCATCTCGTTGCAACAGGTCAGAAGCACTGCAGGGCAGCTGGTCTCCGGGTTCCTCCGCATCGCTGACACCGCGGTAACAACCCCTTGCAACATCGTCGCAACTCCCGTCTCAATTCGAGTTTCGTCGCCACAGAAACGCATCTTCACGTCCGCTAGTTGTTTCTATTGCCAGGAGCGTTCCCGGACAGTCTTATGGATGCCGGCATACCGACGGTACGCGGGTACCTAAGAGAGGGAACAGCATGCCCCATCCCAACCGTGACTACACGCAGCTGAGCGCGCCGCTCGCTCCAATGGCACTCACGGCGCTCGCCACGCATTTCCTCGGAGTCAGCCCCGAGACGGCGGCGATCGCCAGCTACGCCCTTTGTCTGTGCGTGTCCGCTTCCTGCGTCCCTGGTCGCCCGACCAGTTCCTCAAGACGTCCCCGCCGCCGGAACGCCCCGCGGGCCCGCGGCGGCCGCCACCGGCTCCGTCGCCGTCGCCGCCCCCGCGGAGCCAGTCAGCCGTGAGCGATGTGCTGCTCGCGGGCGAAGACGTCCTCCACCACCGAGCGGGCGCGGGCAGCGGCGCGGCGGTAGTCACCGGGCAGTTCGCCCACCGCCTCCGCCGGGTAGCCCAGCGCGCGGGCGACCCGCTCGAGACCGGGCGGGCCAGCCGGGAGCAGGTCCCCGGCCTGGCCGGAGGTGAGCATGATCCCGTTGCGGACCCGGGACGCGAGCGTCCAGGCGGCGTCCAGGGCGGCGAGCTCGCCCGCGGTGACCAGGCCCGCGCGGGCCGCGGCGCGCAGGGCGTCCCGGGTGGCGGTGGTGCGCAGGTCCGGCAGCCGCCAGGCGTGGCCGAGCTGGAGGATCTGCACCGTCCACTCGACGTCGGTCAGCCCGCCCGGGCCGAACTTCACGTGCAGGGCGCGGTCGGCGCCGCGGGGGATGCGTTCCCGTTCCATCCGCCCGCGCAGCCGCACGGTCTCGGCGATCGTGCCGGCGGGCAGCCCGCGCGGATGGCGGACCCGGTCGACGAGCCGGCAGAAGCGGCCCGCGAGCTCCGCGTCGCCGGCCAGCGGCTGGGCGCGCAGCAGGGCCTGAGCCTCCCACGCCAGCGACCACCGGTCGTAGTACGACGCGTAGCCCTCGAGCGTGCGGGACAGCGGCCCGCTGCGTCCCTCCGGGCGCAGCGCGGCGTCGAGCGTGAGCCGCGGGTCCGGCCCTGGCAGCGCGAGCAGGCGGTGCAGCTCACCGATGATCTCGGCGGCGAGCCGGGCCGCGCGCGCCTCGCCGACCCCGGGCTCCGCCTCGTGGACGAAGAGCACGTCGGCGTCGCTGCCGTAGGACAGCTCCCCACCGCCGAGCCGGCCCATCGCGACGACGGCCAGCCGGACGGGCAGCCCGTCCGAGCCACCGCTGACGCCGGCGACCTGGCGGCGCGCGGTCAGCAGGGCGGCCTCGATCGTGGCCGCGGCGGCGTCCGAGAGGGCCCGGCCGACCGCGCCGACGTCGAGCAGGCCCAGCAGGTCCGCGCAGGCCACCCGGACCAGTTCCACCCGGCGCACCGCCCGGGCCCGACCGACCGCGTCCTCGGCGTCGGGGTTGCGGTGCGCGACCGCGAGCAGAGTGCGTACCAGCGCCTCCCGCGGCACCGGGCGCAGCTCCTCCTCGGTGCGCAGCAGCCGCACCGACTCCGGCGCCCGGGCCATCAGGTCGGCGACGTAGCGGCTGGTGGCCAGCACCCGGGCGAGTCGGTCGGCGGCGCCGGCGGAGTCCCGCAGCAGCCGCAGGTACCAGGGGGTGCGCCCGAGCGCCTCGCTGACCTGCCGGTACGCCAGCAGCCCGGCGTCGGGCTCAGGGGCGTCGGCGAACGCGGGCAGCATCGCCGGCAGCAGGTGCCGCTGGATGGCCGCCGTGCGGCTCACGCCGTTCGTCAGCGCCTCGATGTGACGCAGGGAGCGGGCCGGGTTGGCGAAGCCGAGCGCGGCCAGCCGGTCGGCGGCCTCCTGCGGGGTCAGCCGCATCTCCTCCGCGGACAGCCGGGCCACGGCCTCCAGCAGCGGCTGGTAGAAGAGCTTCTCGTGCAGGGAACGGACGAAGCGGGCCACCCGGCGGTGCTCCGCCTCCAGCTCGGTGGCGCCCGGCAGGCCCATGCACCGGGCCAGCCAGCGCAGCTCCCCGGGATCGCGCGGCAGCGTGTGCAGCCGGCGCAGCCGCTGTAGTTGCAGCCGGTGCTCGGCCGCGCGCAGGAACCGGTAGGCGTCGGCGAGCCCGGCGGCGTCGCGGCGGCCGACGTACCCGCCGCGCGCCAGCCCGTCGAGGGCGTCCAGGGTGGACGCGACCTGGAGCTTGGCGTCCGCCCGGCCGTGCACCAGTTGCAGCAGCTGCACCGCGAACTCGACGTCGCGCAGCCCGCCGGGGCCGAGCTTGAGGTTGCGGTCGGCCTCGGAGCGTGACAGCGAACGCTCCACCCGCCGCCGCATGGCCCGGATGTCGGCGACGAACCCGGGGCGGGAGGCCGCCGTCCACACCATCGGGGCGACCATCGCGGCGAACCGCCGGCCGAGCTCGGTGTCACCGGCGATCGGGCGGGCCTTGAGCAGGGCCTGGAACTCCCAGGTCCGGGCCCAGCGCCGGTAGTAGGCCCGATGGCTGTCGAGGGTGCGCACCAGCGCGCCGTGCCGCCCCTCCGGGCGGAGGTTGACGTCCACCTGGAACAGCTCGCCGGCCGCGGTCGGCGTGCCGCAGACCCGGACGACCCCCTCGGCGAGCCGCGTCGCGGTGCGCAGCACCGCCTCCAGACCCGGCGCCGCCTCCGGCATCCGCGCCTGCACAGTCTCAGTCCCAGCCGCCGTCTCAGTCCCAGCCGCCGCCTTCGGCGTCAGTACCGGCTCGGCCACGAACAGGACGTCGACGTCGCTGACGTAGTTCAACTCGCACCCGCCGCACTTGCCCATCCCGATCACGGCGAGGCGGACGGGGACGTCGCCAGGCCCGAGCCCGGCGCGGGCCACGGCGAGGGCGGCGTCGAGGGCGGCCCCGGCGAGGGCGGCGAGCTCGGCGGTGGCGTCGTCGAGGGTCACCGCCCCGGTGAGGTCCCGCGCGGCCAGGACGAGCAGGGCGCGCCGGTAGGCCAGGCGCAGCGCGTCCAGCACGTCCGGGCCGGCGCCGCGGGCGCGGGGCTCGACGGCGCCCGGGTCCGCGCCGACGGCCCGCAGCAGCCTGCCGCGGGCCGCCACCGGATCGACCGGGCCGGTCATCGCCTCGTCGGAGTCCAGGATCGCCCAGTCCCCGGGGTGCGCGACGAGATGATCACCCAGTGCGGAGCTCGCGCCCAGCACCGCGACCAGCCGGCGGCGCAGGCCCGCCCGGCTGGCGAGCGCGGTCAGCAGCCGCGCGCCCGCCAGCGTGTCCTGGGCGTCCGGCGTGTCCTGGGCGTTCAATGCGTCCAGCAGCCGGTCGAGGCAACGCAGCGCCCGGTCGGGATCGGCGGCGGCAGCGAGCTCGCCGACGACGGCGCTCACCGCGAACCCGCCCGCGCCGTCATCCACCGGCAGCAGCCCGATCCGCCGCATGGTCGCGGCGACCCGCTCGACGTCGGAGAAGCCGAGCCGGGCAAGCTGCGCGGCGGCCGTGTGGCGCCGCCGGTCAGCGGCCGGGACGGTCATCTGACGGGAACGGTCAGCCGGCCGGGCGCGGTCACCCGGTGGGGTACGGACGTCTGGTGGGGCATGGGCGCGTCTTCCGGAGGAGCGGCGGCCCGCGGCCGCCGGCTCCTCACAGGGTCGGGAGGTACCGGTCGATCTCGAACGGCGTGACCTGCCTGCGGTACTCGATCCACTCCGAGCGCTTGTTGCGCAGGAAGAAGTCGAACAGCTCGTCACCGAGGGTCTCCCGGACGAGCGAGGACGTCTCCATGGTCGCGATCGCCTCGGCGAGGGACCCGGGCAGCGCGGTGATGCCGCGCTCCCGGCGCTGCGCGTCCGTCAGCGTCCACACGTCGTCGGCCGCCGGTGCCGGGAGGTCGTACCCGCCCTGTACCCCGCGCAGGCCGGCGGCGAGCATCAGCGCGAAGGTCAGGTACGGGTTGCAGGCGCTGTCCGGTGACCGGAACTCGACCCGGGCCGCGTTGGACTTGTTGAGCTTGTACAGCGGCACCCGGATGAGCGCCGAGCGGTTGTTGTGGCCCCAGCAGACGTAGGCGGGCGCCTCCATCAGCTCACCGGCACGCTGGTCGCCGACCAGCCGCTTGTAGGAGTTCACCCACTGGTTGGTGACCGCGGTGATCTCGGCCGCGTGCACCAGCAGCCCGGCGATGAACGCCTTGGCCACCTTGGAGAGCTGGTACTCGTCGGTCGGGTCGTGGAAGGCGTTGCGGTCGCCCTCGAACAGGCTCATGTGGGTGTGCATGCCGGACCCGGCCTGGTCGCTGAACGGCTTGGGCATGAACGTCGCGTAGATGCCCTGGCGCAGCGCCACCTCCTTCATCACCTGCCGGAAGGTCATGATGTTGTCGGCGATGGTGAGCGCGTCGGCGTAGCGCAGGTCGATCTCCTGCTGGCCCGGCGCGACCTCGTGGTGGCTGAACTCCACCGAGATCCCGAGCCGCTCCAGCACGCCGATGGCCTGCTGGCGGAAGTCGTGGCTGATGTCGTTCGGGGTCAGGTCGAAGTAGCCCGACTCGTCCACCGGCGGCGGCATCGGGCCACCGCGCGTCGGCGGGTGCTTGAGCAGGAAGAACTCGATCTCGGGGTGGGTGTAGAAGGTGAACCCGGCGTCGGCCGCCCTCGCCAGCGTGCGGCGCAGCACCCAGCGGGAGTCCGCGACCGCGGGCGTCCCGTCCGGCATGACCAGGTCACAGAACATGCGGGCGGTCATCGGGTGCTCGCCGCGCCACGGCAGCACCTGGAAGGTCGACGGGTCGGGCCGGGCGAGCATGTCCGCCTCGTGCACCCGCGCGAAGCCCTCGATCGCGGAGCCGTCGAAGCCGATGCCCTCGGCGAGCGCGCCCTCCAGCTCGGCCGGCGCGATCTCGACCGACTTCAGCACCCCCAGGACGTCGGTGAACCAGAGCCGGACGAACCGGATGTCGCGTTCCTCGAGGGTGCGAAGAACGAATTCCTGTTGTTTGTCCATGAGCCCTCCGCGCTGAGGTGTGGACTCGTCGGCACGGCTCCCCGAGTCAACTTCCGGTGATCTTCCCCCGGATGCGCCGCCGCCCGATACTCCGAGCCGGGGCGCGGCGCCCCCGGGTACTTTGACCCGAGAGTAGCGACTGATCCGACCCGACGCGCCTGACGTTACAGCGAAGTTGCGCCGCCGCAACCGCTCGTACCCACCCCCGCCGCGACACCGCCGGGCCGGGGCATCGCGGCCTACGCTGCCTGTATGGCCCAGTTGCGGATCGCCCTCGCCCAGGTGGACACCACCGTCGGAGACCTGGACGGCAACGCGGAGCTGGTCAGCTCCTGGACCAAGCAGGCACTCGCCCGCAGCGCGCACCTGGTCGTGTTCGGCGAGATGACGCTGACCGGCTACCCGGCCGAGGATCTCGTCCTGCGCCGCTCCTTCGTGGCCGCCTCCGCCGCCGCCCTCGAGCGCCTGGCGGTCCGGCTCGCCGAGGAGGGCGCCGGCGAGATCGCCGTCGTCGTCGGCTACCTCGACGCCTCCCCGACCCCGGCGCCGGCGGTCGGACGTCCGGCCGGGGAGCCGCAGAACTGCGTCGCCGTGCTGTGGCAGGGCAGGGTCGCGGCCCGCTCGGCCAAGCACCACCTGCCCAACTACGGGGTGTTCGACGAGTTCCGCTACTTCGTGCCGGGCACCACGTTCCCGGTGTTCCGGCTGCACGGCGTCGACGTCGGCCTGACCGTCTGCGAGGACCTCTGGCAGGAGGGCGGCCCGGTCGCGGTGGCCCGCGAGGTCGGGGTCGGGCTGCTGCTGTGTATCAACGGGTCACCGTACGAGCAGGGCAAGTCCTACCACCGGGACGAGCTGTGCGCGCGCCGCGCCCGCGAGGCCGGCGCGACGCTGGCGTACGTCAACCTGGTCGGCGGCCAGGACGAGCTGGTCTTCGACGGCGACTCGCTGGTCGTCGACGCCGGCGGCGAGGTCCTCGCCCGGGCGCCGGTCTTCGCCGAGACCCTGCTCACCGTCGATCTCGATCTGCCCGAAGGCGCCGGCACCGGCGTGGGCCCGGAGACGGGCCCGGACGGGCCGGTGGACGCCGGCGACGGCACCACGATGGCCGTCAGCCGCGTCGTGCTCGCCGCCGATCCGCTGCCGGCCTGGGAGCCGCGCCCGGCGACGGTCGCCGACCGGCCCGACCCCGCCGGCGAGCTGTACGCCGCCGTCGTCACCGGGACCCGCGACTACGTCCGCAAGAACGGCTTCCGCTCGGTGGCGCTCGGGCTCTCCGGCGGCATCGACTCGGCCCTGGTGGCCACGATCGCGGTGGACGCCCTGGGCCCGGACGCCGTGCACACCGTGGCCATGCCGTCGGCGCACTCGTCCCAGGGCTCGCTGGACGACGCCGCCGAGCTCGCCCGCCGGCAGCGGACCCGGCACAGCGTCGTCCCCATCGAGCCGACCGTGGCCGCCTTCCACGCCGCGCTCGCGGCCGCGGGCGGCCTGCACGGGCTGGCCGCGGAGAACCTGCAGGCGCGGGTCCGTGGGACGCTGCTGATGGCGCTGTCGAACGAGCACGGCCACCTGGTTCTGACGACGGGGAACAAGAGCGAGCTGGCCACCGGCTTCTCCACCCTCTACGGCGACAGCGCCGGCGGGTTCGCCCCGATCAAGGACGTCTCGAAGACCAACGTGTGGGCGCTGGCCCGCTGGCGCAACGCGCGGGCGGTCGCCCGCGGCGAGGTCCCGCCCATCCCGGAGGAGATCATCGTCAAGCCGCCGTCGGCGGAGCTCGCCCCCGGCCAGCTCGACTCCGACCGCCTCCCGGACTATTCGGTCCTCGACGCCGTGCTCGACGACTACGTCAGCCACGACCTCGGCCGGGCCGAGCTGACGGCGGCGGGCCACGCCCCGGCGACGGTCGACCGGGTGATCCGCCTGGTCGACCTCGCCGAGTACAAGCGCCGGCAGAACCCGCCCGGGCCGAAGGTGACGTCCAAGGCGTTCGGCCGCGACCGCCGGCTGCCGATCACCTCTCGCTGGCGCGAGCGCGACCACTCTGCGGGCTGACCGCCGGGCGGCCCCGCCCGCGGACGGCCTGACCGCGGGCGGGGTGGGCCGTGCTCAGACCTGGATACGACGCTCGACGGCGTCGAGGATCTCCGCGACGGCCTCGCCCACCGGCACGCCGTTGCGCTGCGTGCCGTCCCGGAAGCGGAAGGACACCGCGCCCTTGGCGACGTCCTCGTCGCCGGCGAGCAGCATGAAGGGCACCTTCTGCTTCTGGGCGGTGCGGATCTTCTTCTGCATCCGGTCGTCGGAGGAGTCGACCTCGACGCGGATGCCCCGCTGCCGCAGCTTCGCCGCCACGTCGGTCAGATACGGCACGTGCTCGTCGGTGATCGGGATGCCCACCACCTGCACGGGAGCCAGCCACGGCGGCAGCGCGCCGGCGTAGTGCTCCAGCAGGATCGCGAAGAACCGCTCGATCGTCCCGAACAGCGCCCGGTGGATCATGAACGGGCGCTGGCGGGTGCCGTCCGCCGCCTGGTAGGTCATGTCGAAGCGCTGCGGGAGCTGGAAGTCGACCTGGATGGTGGACAGCTGCCAGGTGCGCCCGATCGCGTCCCGGGCCTGCACGGAGATCTTCGGCCCGTAGAACGCGCCGCCGCCCTCGTCCATGACGAGCTCGAGGTCCTGCTTGGAGGCGGCCTCGCGCAGCAGCTCGGTCGCCTCCTCCCACTCCTCGTCGCTGCCGATCGCCTTGCCCGGCGGACGGGTCGACAGCTCGAGGTAGAAGTCCTCCAGGCCGTAGTCGCGCAGCAGGCCGAGCACGAACTTCAGGACGGTGTCGAGCTCGGTGGGCAGCTGCTCGCGGGCGCAGAACAGGTGCGCGTCGTCCTGGGTGAGGCCGCGGACCCGGGTCAGGCCGTGCACGACCCCGGACTTCTCGTACCGGTAGACGGTGCCGAACTCGAACAGCCGCAGCGGCAGCTCCCGGTACGACCGGCCGCGCGACCGGAAGATCAGGATGTGCATCGGGCAGTTCATCGGCTTGAGGTAGTAGTCCGCCCCACCGTCGAGCTGCATGGGCGGGTACATGCCGTCGGCGAACCAGTCGAGGTGCCCGGAGATCTCGTAGAGATCCGACTTGGTGATGTGCGGGGTGTTGACGAACTCGTACCCGGCCTCGATGTGCCGGCGCCGCGAGTAGTCCTCCATCACGGTGCGGATCGCGCCGCCCTTGGGGTGGAACACGGCCAGGCCGGGCCCGATCTCGGTCGGGAACGAGAACAGGTCGAGCTCGGCGCCCAGCCGGCGGTGGTCGCGCTTCTCCGCCTCGGCCAGCCGGTGCTGGTAGGCCTTGAGCGCGTCGCGGGACTCCCAGGCGGTGCCGTAGATGCGCTGCAGCTGCGGGTTGTGCTCGCTGCCCCGCCAGTACGCCGCCGCCGAGCGCTGGACCGCGAACGCGGGGATGTGCCGGGTGGTGGGCACGTGCGGCCCGCGGCACAGGTCCTTCCAGCACAGCTCGCCGGACTTCGGGTCGAGGTTGTCGTAGATGGTGAGCTCGCCCTCGCCCACCTCGACCCCGGCCTCGGCGTCGTCGCCCGCGCTGGACTTCAGCCCGATCAGCTCGATCTTGTACGGCTCGTCGGCGAGCTCGGCGCGCGCCTCGTCCTCGGAGACGACCCGCCGGGCGAAGCGCTGACCGGCCTTGATGATCTCCTGGGCGCGCTTCTCGACGGCCTTGAGGTCCTCCGGGGTGAACGGGCGCTCGACGTCGAAGTCGTAGTAGAAGCCGTCCTGGATCGGCGGGCCGATGCCGAGCCGGGCCTTGGGGAACAGGTCCTGCACCGCCTGTGCCACCACGTGGGCGCAGGAGTGGCGGACGATGGCCCGCCCGTCCGGCGAGTCGACGGTGATCGGCTCGACGACGTCACCGGCGGCGAGCGGATGGGAGAGGTCACGCTGGAGACCACCCACGCGGGCCGCGATCACCGACCGCTCCCCGTCGAAGAGCTCGGCGGCCGTAGTCCCCGTCCGCACCACCCGCTCCTCGGCCTGCTGACCTCGCTGGACGGTTACGCGGACGTCGGACACCGGTTTCTCCTGCTGCGTTGGACGAACGACCGGGGCGTGCCTGTGACCGCCCCTGATCACGGATCGGCTGGTTCTCGGGGATCTGCGAATCTCGGGTTCTCTGGTTGTCGGGCCGGCTGGGCCGCGTGCCGGCCTCGAACCGCCGGTACCGGGCGCGTGGCCGCGATGCGTGCCAGGTCGTGCGGTTGCCAGGTCGTGCGGTCGCCAGGTCGTCCCGACCGCCGATGCTACTCGCGTGCTCCGGGCACCCCAACGGAATTACACGCACAGTGACACATCGGCCCTCGCCGGGCACGCGGACCGGCGTCCACCGGGCAGGCGGGCCGGCGACCACCCGGTGGGCGGACGGCTGCCGCCGGTGGGCGGGGACCGGTCAGCAGAGGCGGATACCACCCAGGACGGTGTCCACGATCTGGCCGATCCGGGTGCCGCTGACCTCGTGGCTCCCGCTGGTGTACTGGCGGTAGGAGACCGGGCCGACGAGCATGTCCGTCACCAGGTCGATGTCCAGGTCGGCCAGGAGCTCACCGTCGGCCACCCCGCGCCGCAGAACGCTTGCCACCCGCTCCCGCGACGGGACGATCACCTGCTGGCGGTAGGTCTCGAACAACTCCGGGTGGGTCTCCTTCTCCGCCAGCAGGCGCGGCATGATCCGCCCCGACAGCGTCTGGATGCTGTGCCGGCGCACCGAGTTGAGCGCGGCGACGAGGTCGTCGCGCAGCGAGCCGGTGTCGTGCGGCTCGTAGGGTTCCGCCAGCGTCGCCAGCGCGTCGGCGACCAGGGCACCCTTCGTCGGCCAGCGCCGGTAGACGGTGCCCTTGCCCACCCCGGCCGCGGCCGCGACCGCCTCCATCGACAGCCCACCGAACCCGCTGGTGGCCAGCTCGGTCAGCGTCGCCTGGATGATCGCGGTGTCGCAGCGGGTGTCCCGCGGACGCCCCGGCGGACGCACCACCCCTGAGGGCGCGGGCGCCGGCCGGCCCCCGGGCGCCGCCCCGCGCACGTGTGTGACGGCCATCAGACCGCCCGGCCCGACGGTGGTGGCGGCCCAGGCCGGTCGCCGTACTGGTCCATCCGCATGCCCTACTCCATCCGCATGCCCTACGCCACCCGCGCCTTCGTCACGCCACCCACGGACCGTGGACCGTGGACCGTCCCAGTCGGGTCTGCCCGCCCGGTGCCCCTGGGCACCCAGCGGCCCGGGGCACCCGTGGCCCCGGGCATGGCGACCCGGGCACCCGGTGACTCCGGGCACACTGTGCCGGCACGTTTCCCCGCCCGCGGCTCACAAGATCGGACAGTACGTCCGCGCGATGCCACACGCATCCGTTTGCGATTGCAGCGCGCCTGTGCATGATGCGCCACCGCAGGTCAACACACCAGCTCCGACACTCCACACAAACAATGGAGACCATCCGGACACACTCGGCATGCGCCGCCGCCGGGCCCAGGGAGGGCACGCGAGGGTGACAGCCCGGCCCCACCCCGTGGGCCGCGATGTCCCCCTCGGGCCGGTGCCCCACGGCAGGGCTCCGCGCGAAGGCGGATCGGTGGCAGCATGGGGGCACGCCGGGACGCGATCCCGCGCCCGGACGGATCACCGGGAGATCGCATGACTTCATCGATCGGCAAGCCCCGCTCATCCAGCGGCCCCGCCACGCCCGGAACGGAGCCGGCGGCGACGCTCTACGGCGCGCCGACCACGCCCCGAACCGGTGGCCAGGCGCCCGCCACACCGACCACCATCCGGCCCGCCAGCCACAGCCGGACCACAGTCCGCGACATCCGCGCGGCCAAGGACCGCGGCCAGCGGTGGGCCATGCTCACCGCCTACGACGTGATCACCGCCGGGATCTTCGACGAGGCCGGCATCCCGGTCCTCCTCGTCGGGGACTCCGCGGCAAACACCGTCTACGGCTACGAGACCACCGTCCCGATCACCGTGGACGAGCTGGTCCCGCTGGTCCGCGCGGTGGTGCGCGGCGCGCCACACGCGATGGTCATCGCCGACCTGCCGTTCGGCTCCTACCAGGCGAGCCCCGAGCAGGCGCTGACGACCGCGACCCGCTTCCTCAAGGAGGGCGGGGCACACGCGGTCAAGCTCGAGGGCGGCGCGCGGGTGCTGCCCCAGGTCGAGGCGCTGGTGGCCGCCGGCATCCCGGTGATGGGCCACCTCGGCCTGACCCCGCAGAGCGTCCACGCCTTCGGCGGCTACCGGGTACAGGGCCGCGACGGCGCCGGTGAGGTCCTGCTCGCCGACGCGCTGGGCCTGCAGGAGGCGGGCGCGTTCGCCGTCGTGCTGGAGGTCGTCCCCGCCGACCTGGCCGCCCGGGTGACCAAGGAGCTGCTGATCTCCACGGTGGGGATCGGCGCCGGCGCCGACTGCGACGCGCAGGTCCTCGTCTGGCAGGACATGGCCGGCCTGACCGGCGGCCAGGCGCCCCGCTTCGTCAAGCGGTTCGCCGACCTGCGCACGGCGCTCACCGACGCCGCGGCCGCGTTCCGTGACGAGGTGTCGAGCGGCCTCTACCCGACTGTCGAGCACAGCTACTGACCTCCGGCGGGGCGGCGGGCCCGCACCCGGGGCCCACCGCCCCGCCGTTCGTCCCGCCGCCCGCCGTCCATCCCGCTGTCCCGCGACGTTCGTCGGCCGCCGCCGTCCCGCCGTCCCGGTGTTCGCCGTTAGGGCCGGGGGGCCGCGGCGAGCGCGGTGGACAGCTCCGCGCGGGCCTCGACCAGCGACGGCCCGTACCAGGTGAGGAGCCGACCGGAGACGCACACCGCGGGCGCGACGAACGCCTCCGGCCCGTCCGACGGGCTGAACGCGTACGGCTCGTCGGGCAGCACCACGAGATCATGTGCGGGCAGCGTGTCGAGATCCACCCGCGGGTAGCGCTCGTCCGCCCCGGCGAGGGCGTTGTCGACCCCGAGCCGGGCCAGCAGGTCACCGGCGAACGTGTCGCGGCCGAGCGCCATCCACGGCCGGCGCCAGATCGGGACGACGGCGCGCCGGCGCGGGCCGTCGCTCGGCGCCGCCCAGACCCGCTCCGCCGTCTCCAGCCAGCTGGGACGGGGCAGCAGGCAGGCCAGGCGCAGCAGGCGGTCGAGGCTGCGCAGGGCCGCGGGCACGGTGGTCGGCGCCGTCACCCAGACGGCGAGCCCGGCCGCCCGCAGCGCGTCCAGGTCCGGCTGCCGGTTCTCCTCGGCGTTGGCGCAGACGACGTCCGGCGCCAGCGCCACGATCGCCGCGATGTCCGGGTTCTTCGTGCCGCGCACCCGCGTCACGGCCAGGTCCGCCGGCCGGGAGCACCAGTCGGTGGCCCCCACCAGCAGGCCGGGCGCCGTCGCCGCGACGGACTCGGTCAGGCTCGGCACCAGGGAGACCACGCGCCGGACCACAGCGGGGACGTCCACCCGCTCACCCAGATCGTCGACCGGCACGGGGTGGACGCCCGCTCAGACGTCGGTGACGCGCAGGCCGGCGTGCGCCTTGTAGCGGCGGTTGACCGAGATGAGGTTGGCGGTGAGCGCCTCGACCTGGCCGGCGTTGCGCAGCTTGCCGGCGTAGATGCCGCGCATCCCGGTGATCCGGTTCGCCAGCGCGATCACCGTGTCGGTCGCGGAGCGGTCGTCGCCGATGACCAGGATGTCGGTGTCGATCGACTCGACGGACTCGTCCATGAGCAGGACGGCCGACACGTGGTGGAAGGCGCCGACGACGGTGCTGTCCGCCAGCACGGCGGCGGCCTGCTGCGCGGCGCTGCCCTCGGCGACGGGCAGCGCGAACGCGCCACCCTTGTCGAAGCCCATCGGGTTCACGCAGTCGATCACGATCTTGCCGGCCAGCTGCTTGCGCAGGTCGGCCAGCAGCTCGCCGTGCCCCTCCCACGGGACGGCGACGATCACGACGTCGGCCCGCTCGGCGACGTCGGCGTTGTCGCCGCCGGAGATGTTCCGCCCGGACGCGGCCAGCTTCGCGGCCGCCTCCCGGCCGCGCTCGGCCGAGCGCGACCCGACGAGGACCTGGTGACCCGCCATCGCGAAGCGGACGGCGAGCCCGCCGCCCTGCGGCCCCGAACCGCCGAGGATGCCGATCACGAGCGAGGAGACGTCCGGAAGAGGCGTCGATGCTGAGCTCACCAGGCCATCCTGCCCGAAACCCGCTCCACGTGCCGACCACCGTCACACCCTGTGACTCCGCTCCCAGTTCGGGGTTCGCGACCCGACGAGCGCCGGCCCGCGGTGGGCTGCCAGGGAGAGGCGGGTTACCAGGGAGAGGCGGTGGGCGGGCCGGGGAGCACGCGGTATCGGCATGAGGGGTTCCCCACCCGAGGGTTGCCGGTGACCTCGACCGTCAGATACCACGAAGGCCCCACGCAGCACACAGGGGCACACAACGGTCGGCGGAAGGACATTTACCCCCACCCCCTCGCGGGGCCACCCACCCGATAGGGGACTATGAAGAAACAACGGGGTAGCTACGATCGTGATCATTGATGTGAGCTGGACTGATCCCCGGCTCGGGCAGGCGGCACCGACGCCTCCGGCGGAGCATCGCGATCGGCGAAGGAGCAGCACGAGTGGCGGATCTTCATCGAACTCTGACCACGACGCGGAGCACCGACGACCTGACGCAACGTGAGGATCCGTACGCTTCGGGGAGCCCCGGACGTGCGTTCGTCCCAGATGGGCCGTACCGTTCCCAATCACACGTAACAAGCAGATCTTCGGCAGGCAGATCTTACGAGTCAGGCGAGAGAGGTCGAGCAATGGCGGACGTGTCGGTTCGCTTCGCGATGACGAACGACAGCGAAGTGGTGCTGAACCTGTCGCTGCCGCAGGCACTGCGCCTGATGGAAGCGATCGCGCGCAAGGTGGGCGAGACCCTCGCCGAGCGCAGCAACCAGTCGGTGGGCGGGGTCGGCGGCGTCCCCTCGCCCGCGCCCTCCAACGGAATGCCGAGCCTGGGGCCGTACACGCCGTCCTGAAACGGCTCGCACCGTCCCGAACGAAGGCCGTCCTGAACAGGGACGCTCTGGCAGCAGGCCGGTCCGGAAGCAGGCCGGTCGACCTCACGGGTCGCCCGGGGTCATCGTCGCGCGCGTCGGTCACCCATGGGCGGCCGACCGTTCAAAGGGCACCCGACAACTCAGAGGGCACCCGACAACGGGGTGCCCGTCACGGGGTGCCGGCGGCAGGGCGCGGAGGAAAGACCTGGTCCGCACCGGGTGCCACCAGGCCGGCGTCCGCCGCGGCCAGGTCGGGGCCCGGCACCGCGCCGCCCGTGCCCGGCGCGGACGGATACCCGAACCCGGGCGGGCGTCGCAGGGCCCGCGGGTGGGACGACGCGTACACCTCACGCAGATGGTCCATCGTGACCAGCGTGTAGATCTGGGTCGTGCTGACCGAGGCATGCCCCAGCAGCTCCTGCACCACCCGGACATCCGCGCCGCCGTCGAGCAGGTGGGTCGCGAACGAGTGCCGCAGCACGTGCGGCGACGCCCCGGGAACGCCGGCCGCGTTCGCCGCCGCGCGCAGCGCCGACCACGCGCTCTGCCGGGACAGCCGGTTCCCCCGGCGCGAGACGAAGACCGCCGCCCCCGAACACTCGGTGACCAGATGCGGCCGTCCGCGCCGCAGGTAGCGTTCCAGCGCGGTCACCGCGTACCGGCCGAGCGGGACGACCCTGTCCCGCCCGCCCTTGCCCCGCAGCCGCACCGCGGACCGGTCCAGGTCGAGATCGTCCAGGTCCAGCCCGACGGCCTCGGAGATCCGCGCGCCCGTCCCGTAGAGCAGTTCGAGCAGGGCCGCGGAGCGCAGCCGCCGGGCCAGCTCCGCCGGGTCGCCGCCGGAGACCTCCGCGTACTCCGGGCCGCCGGCCACCGCGGCGGCGATGACCGCGCTCACCTGGTCGACGGTGAGCGCCCGCGGCAGCCGCCTGGGCGGCACCGGCGGCCGGACCGGACGGGCCACGTCCTCGCTGACGTCGCCCTCCTGCGCGGCGAACCGGTGCAGCGACCGGACCGCGACCAGCATCCGGGCCACCGACGCCGGGGCGAGCGGCGGATGGGTCTCGTCGCCCTCCCGCAGGGCGGCGGCGAACTCCGCGATCTGCGCCTCCCCCACCGCCGCCAGCGAGGTGATCCCGCCGGCCGCCAGGTGCTCGCGGTAGCGGCGCAGGTCACGGCGGTAGGCCAGCACCGAGTTCCGGGCCAGCCCGCGCTCGCCGTCGACGTGGTCCAGGTAACGCTCGATGACCTGGACCGGGCCGGCCGGATCGCCCGGCGGCCCACCCCGGCGGGCGTCGCCGCCTTCCACCGTGGTCATCATCGAACTGATATTAGGACGTGGCTGCGACGGTTCACCGTTGCCCGTCCCACGGCGCCGTCGAGCGTCTATCGTGACAGCTTGTGCGGACGGGCATTGTATTGTCACGTTTCGCCGCACGTCGGGGGTACACCATCGCCACCACCTCGATAGCCGGCCCGGTTCGCGCCGGATCGGCCCGCGCGGCCTCGGTCTGCGCGGCCTCGCTCCTGGCGGGCTCGGTCCTCACCGGCTGCGGAGGCGCGGGCCCCTCGGGTGGGGCACCGCCGCCCGCACGTCCCGGCTCCGCCACGGTCGGCGGCCCGGTGAGCCCCGGCCCCGCCGGCAGCCCGGGCACCGCGGCGGCCACCGGCACCTCGGCACCGACCACCACCGCCGGCGGTGCGGCCGACCCGTCCGACGACTCCCCCGCCGCGGCCGGCCGGGTCGTCGAGGCCTACTACCGCGAGATCAACGCCGCCGCCCGCGGCGGGCGGGTCGCCGACGTCTCGGCGACCGCGCTGCCGGGCTGCCAGACCTGCGCCCTGGACGTCGGCATGACCCGCCGCCTCGACCAGCTCGGGCTGCGCGCGGCCCAGGAGCCCTACGAGATCACCGGGCTGGCCGCCGGCGAACGCACCGGCACCGTCGTCGACGTTCGCTTCACCGCCACGACCCGACAGGTCCACCTGCTCGACCCGGCGGGCCGCGACGCCGGCACGGAACCGGCCGTGCCCACCCGCACCGCGACGGCCCGCCTCGCGCTGACCGGCCCCGGCTGGCGCGTCCAGACCATCACCTACGCCGCGGGGTAGCCGTGAGTCACCGCCGCGGCCACCTGGCCGCCCTCGCCGCACTGGTCGCGGCCGCGCTGCTCGCCCTCGGCGGAGCCGGTCCCGGCCCGCTGTCCGCGCCGGGATCTCCCGCCTGGGCCGCCCCCGTGCCCGGTCCGGAGACGGCGGCGCAGGTCCCGTGCACCGGAGCGCGGTGGGGCAGCTGCGACACCCGGGCCACGGACAACGGCTACCAGTACCGCTACCGCGGCGGGTACCTCGAGCGGGTACCGCTCGGCGGCGCCACCGGCGGGGGTGGTGGCGGCGGCTGTGGCGACGACTGTCCGCCCGACCCGGACGCGCTGTGCGCGCTGCTGACCGGCGTCGGCCCCGCCCCGGAGATGACCGCGGCGGAACGCGCCGAGTACGACGCGCTCGTCGCGAACTGCGGCCCGGTGCTCTACGACCCCGACGGCATCGCCGTCGCCGACATCGCCGCGCAGCTCGCCGACTACCTGCGCGAGGAGCTGCTGCCCACCCCGGACGTAGTGATCCAGCCGGTCGGGAACAGCTTCGCGAACCTACCGACGATCATGCACACGGCGGTGCCCGACGCGTTCACCTTCGACGTCGCCGAACCCGTCCTGGCCACGATCAGCGCGAACCCGCACTACGTCTGGGACTTCGGCGACGGCGAGACCGGCCCGGACGCGCCCGGCCGCCCCTACGACCCGGCGATCTCCCCCCGCGACCACCCGGACGCCTACGTCGCCCACGCCTACCACCGCCCGGGCACCTACCAGGTGACCCTCACCGTGACCTGGGACGGCTTCTTCACCGTGCCCGGGGTGGCGCAGGCGTTCCCGCTGGCGGACGTCGTCCTCGCCGCGGCCGAGCCAATCACCATCGAGGAGGCCGGCGGCGTGCTCGTCGACAACGACTGAGCCCCGTACACCGGTACTGTCGACGGGCGCCGATCAGCCGCTCGCGGCGGGCCGGGCCGACCATTCCGAGCCCAGCGGGCGCAACCGCTCGTACCCGTCCACCCGGGCGCGGTAGGTCGCCAGCAGGCCGATCACCGCCATCCCGTTGGTGATCTCGCCACGCATCACCCGGTCCACCGCCTCCGACAGGTCGACGCGGGTGATGTCCATCTCGGCCTCCTCGTGGACGCCGACATGCCGCTCGGCCGCCGGGATCTCCACCAGGTCACGGGCCAGGAACAGCCGGAAGGCCTCGTCGGTCATCCCCGGCGAGGCGTAGACGTCGACGAGCAGGTCGAGACGGCCCGGCCGCAGGCCCGCCTCCTCGGCGAGCTCCCGTGCGGCCGCGACGGACGCCGGCTCGCCGGGGACGTCGAGGATGCCCGCGGGCAGCTCCCACAGCTGGCCGCCCACCGGGTGCCGGTACTGGCGGACCATCACCACCCGCTCCTGGTCGTCCAGGGCGACGACGCCGACCGCGCCCGGGTGCACCACCACGTCCCGCTGGGACGTGTCACCGTCGGGCATCCGCACCATGTCACGGCGAACGGCGATGACCCGCCCGCGGTAGGCGACGGAGCTGTCCGCCACCTCGTAGGTGTGCACGGCACCGCTCATGGGGAAACCAGCTCTCCGTCGCTCACACCGGCCGCCGCGGCCGGCCCCGTGGACCCACCGGGCAATGCGGCACCCACGGCACCACCGGCACCACCGGTACCCGCGGCACCGCTGGCACCGGCGGTCGTGCCGGCGGTCGTGCTGGCGCCGGTCGCCACGCTCTGCTCCGCACGGCCCCGGCGGGCCCGCCCACCGGCCGACCGGGCACCGTTGCCCGCCCGCGCACCGGCCGCGTCACCGTCACCGTCACCCGACCCGATCATGTCACCATCGGCGGGCCCGCCACCCGCGACGCCGCCGCCCCCGACGCCACCGTCCGGGATGTCGACGGGCAGCCGGCCCCGGCGCCGGTCGGCGTGGGCCACGGCGGCGGCGGCGAGCCCGCGGAACAGCGGGTGCGCGCGCGTCGGCCGCGACCGGAACTCCGGGTGCGCCTGCGTCCCCACGTAGAACGGGTGGACGTCGGCCGGCAGCTCGACGACCTCGACCAGGCGGCCGTCCGGCGAGGTGCCGGAGAACACCAGCCCGGCGGCAGTCAGCCGCTCCCGGTAGGAGTTGTTGACCTCGTAGCGGTGCCGGTGGCGCTCGAGCACCTCCGGCTCGCCGTACTCCCGGCGGGCGACGGTCCCCGCGCCCAGCGCGCACGGGTACAGGCCGAGCCGCATCGTGCCGCCCATGTCCCGCTTGCCGGCGACCACGTCGTGCTGGTCGGCCATCGTGGAGATCACCGGGTTGGCGGTCTCCGGGTCGAACTCGGTGGAGTTCGACCCGGCCAGCCCGGCCAGCGAACGGCCGGCCTCGATCACCATGCACTGCAGGCCCAGGCAGATCCCCAGCGTGGGAATGCCATGCTCGCGGGCGTGCCGCAGCACCTCGATCTTGCCCTCGATGCCGCGGATCCCGAACCCGCCCGGAACGATGATCCCGTCCACGCCTTCCAGCGCGTGCGCGGCGGCGGCGGGCGAGGTGAACTCGTCCGACCCGATCCAGCGGATGTCCGCGCGGGCGTCGACGGCGAACGCGCCGGCGCGCAGCGCCTCGGTCACCGACAGGTAGGCGTCGGGCAGGTCGACGTACTTGCCGACGATCGCCACCGTGGCGGTGTTCGAGGGATGGTGCACCCGGCGGAGCAGGGTGTCCCACTCCGTCCAGTCGACGTCCCGGAAGCTGAGGCCGAGCCGGCGCACGACGTAGGCGTCGAGGCCCTCCTTGTGCAGCACCTTCGGGATGTCGTAGATCGAGCCGGCGTCCGGTGCGCCGACGACCGCCTCGTCGTCGACGTCGCACATCATGGCGATCTTGCGCTTGAGCGCGTCGGGCAGCGGCCGGTCGGAGCGGCAGACCACCGCGTCCGGCTGCAGGCCGATGCTGCGCAGCGCCGCGACCGAGTGCTGGGTCGGCTTGGTCTTCAGCTCACCCGACGGCGCGAGGTACGGGACGAGGCTGACGTGCACCGTCAGCGCGTTGTCCCGGCCGACCTCGTGCCGGACCTGGCGGATCGCCTCCAGGTAGGGCAGCGACTCGATGTCGCCGACGGTGCCACCCACCTCGGTGATCACCACGTCCACCGAATCGGTGGCCAGCCGGCGGATCCGGCCCTTGATCTCGTCGGTGATGTGCGGGACGACCTGCACCGTCTCACCGAGGTACCCGCCGCGCCGCTCGCGGGCGATGACCGCCGAGTACACCTGCCCGGTGGTCACGTTCGCGCTGCCGTCGAGGTCGACGTCGAGGAAGCGTTCGTAGTGCCCGATGTCCAGGTCGGTCTCGGCGCCGTCATTGGTGACGAACACCTCGCCGTGCTGGAACGGGTTCATCGTTCCCGGATCAACGTTCAGATACGGGTCGAGCTTCTGCATCGTGACCCGCAGACCGCGGGCCTTGAGTAGACGGCCGAGGCTGGACGCCGTCAGTCCCTTACCGAGACTGGACGCCACACCTCCCGTCACGAACACGTGCTTGGTCACATGCGCCTGCGCCACGCGGAACCCCCGTGGTCACGCCGCCGGTCCGGCCCCGGCGCCTCCACGGGTCTTCACGGTAACACCGTGCCGAGCAGGCCAACGCCCCGCCCCGCCGCCGGCCACCCGGCTCGCCGGGGCCGGGCGGTCACGGCTGGGCGAGGGCGGCCTTGTCGGCGGCGGCGGCGGCGAGCAGCTCCTCGGCGTGGCCGCGGGCCAGCGAGCTCTCCTCCTGGCCGGCCAGCATCCGCGACAGCTCCCGGACCCGCCCGGGGCCGTCGAGCGCCACCACGCCGCTGCGGGTCACCGAACCGTCATCGGCCTTGCGCACGACCAGGTGCCGGTCGGCGAACGCGGCGACCTGCGGCAGATGGGTGATGCAGATGACCTGGTGGGTGCGGGCGAGCCGGGCGAGGCGGCGGCCGATCTCGACCGCGGCGCGCCCGCCCACTCCGGCGTCGACCTCGTCGAAGACCATCGTCGCCCCGGCGTCGGCCGCCGCGAGCACCACCTCGATCGCCAGCATCACCCGGGAGAGCTCGCCGCCCGAGGCGCCCTTCTCGACCGGCCGGGCCGGCGCGCCCGGGTGCGGAACCAGGCGAAGCTCGACGTCGTCGATCCCGCTCGGCCCGTAGGCCAGCGTCCGGCCGCCGACAGGCAGACCGTTCGGGTCGTCGCGGTGCCCGACCGCCGCCTCCACCCGGGCCCGCGGCATGGCGAGGCCGGCCAGCTCGGCGGCGACCGCCGCGCCGAACCGCTCGGCGGCGGCGGAGCGCGCCGCGCTGATCCGCTCGGCCAGGCCGGCGAGCTCCGCGGTCAGCTCGGCGCGCTCGGCGGCCAGCGCGCCCGTCTGGTCGCCGTCGGCGTCGAGCTCGAGCAGGCGACGCCCGGCGGTGTCGGCCCACCGCAGCACGCCGTCGACGTCCGTGCCGTGCGCGCGGGCCAGTGCGGTCAGCGCCGCCTTGCGTTCCTGCGCCTGAGCGAGCCGCTCCGGGTCGGACTCCACCCCGGCGGCGTAGGAGGCCAGGTCGGCGGCCACGTCGGTCAGCAGGCTCGACAGCTCCGTCAACCGGCCCGCCAGTTCCTCCAGTGCCGGGTCGAGCGCGGCGTCGCCGGCCACGATCCGGCGGGCGGAGCCGACCAGCTCGGCGGCGGCGGGGACGTCCTCACCGGTCGCGGGGTCGCTGACCAGCGCGCCGTGCGCCGAACGCGCCACCCGCAGCAGGGTCTCGGAATGTTCCAGCCGGCGCAGCTCCGCGTCGAGCGCGACATCCTCGCCGGGCTGCGGCGCGACCCGTTCGACGTCGGCCAGGCCGAGCCGGAGCAGCTCCGCCTCCTGCGCCCGCTCCCGCGACCGCCCGGTGATGTCGGCCAGCCGGGCGCGGACCTTCGCCAGCCGCGCGTACACCTGCCCGTACCGGACGAGCGGCTCGGCGACGGAGGCGCCGGCGAACCGGTCGAGCGCGTCGCGCTGGGTCGCGGGACGGCGCAGCCGCTGCGCCTCGGACTGCCCGTGCACGGCGATCACGTTCTCGGTGATCTCCGCGAGGACACTCGCGGGCACCGAACGCCCCGCGAGCTGGGCCCGCGAGCGGCCCTCGGCGCTCAGCGTGCGGCCCATGATGATGACGTCCTCGTCGACGTCGCCGTCGAGCTCGCGGACACGCTTGGCGAGCCCGGAGTCGGCCGGCACGACGAGCCGGGCCTCGACGAAGGCACGCCCGGCCAGCGGGGAGACCAGCGCGTAGTCGGCGCGGCCCCCGGTCAGCAGGCCGAGCCCCTGCACGATCATGGTCTTGCCGGCGCCGGTCTCGCCGCTGACCACCGTCAGCCCCGGCGCCAGGTCGAGGACGGCGTCATCGATGACCCCGAGGCCACGGATGCGAATCTCCTCGAGCACGCCCCGAACTCTAGCGTCACCCCCACCACGGACGGCACCCGGAAATCGGGGAGATCGGAGCCGTGCCACCGATTCCGGTCACGTCACCACGCCGGCCCCGCTCGCCCCGCCACTTCTCCGCCCGCCGCGTCCTCCCAGCTCAGCGGGCCGAAACCCCGGCAGCCCGGCCGGCTCAGCGCCCCGAGCGGCCGCGCCACCCCACCACCGGCAGGTCGAACTTGGCCACCAGCCGATCGGTGAACGGACGTGGCCTGATTACCGCCAGCCGCACCGGGCGCCGGCCCCGCACCACCTCCACCCGCGACAGCTCGGGGACGTCGACCAGTCGCCGCCCGTCGCAGTAGAGCACCGCCGGGACGTCCGGCAGCACCTCGATGGCCACGGTCGACGTCGGGGTGAGCACCAGCGGCCGGGCGAACAGCGCGTGCGCGCTGATCGGCACCACCAGCAGCGACTCCACCCCCGGCCACATCACCGGGCCGCCCGCCGAGAACGCGTACGCGGTCGACCCGGTCGGCGTCGAGCAGATCACGCCGTCACAGCCCCAGCGCGACAGCGGCCGCCCGTCGATCTCCAGGACACACTCGAGCATCCGGGCCCGCCCGGCCTTCTCCAGCGACATCTCGTTGAGCGCCCAGCCGGTGTAGATGAGCTCGCCACGGTGGCGCACCGTCACGTCGACGGTCATCCGCTCCTCGACCGAGTACTCCTTGCGGACGACGTGCTCGACGGTGGCCTCCAGCGCGTCGGGCTCCGCCTCGGCCAGGAAGCCCACGTGCCCGAGGTTGACCCCGAGCAGCGGGATGTCCGCCGAGCGGGCGAACTCGGCGCCGCGCAGCAGGCTGCCGTCACCACCGAGCACGAGCACCAGCTCGGCGCCGACCGCGGCGTCGGTGTCCCCCGTGACCACGTTCGGCGCCGACAGGTCGAGCAGCTCGGCCTCGTCCCGCAGGACCCGCGGGGAGACACCGGCGGCCACGAGCATCTCCAGCACGCGCTGCGCGCTCTCCCGTACAACGGAACGGCGCGGGTGGCTGACGACGAGTACCTCGCGGGTCATCGGCCGGTCCTTTCGCCGTCGGCTCGGGCGTCCTGGCCGGCGTCCTGGGACGACGGCGGCGGCGCTGGGGCGGGGGCCGCCGTGCTCGCGGGCCCCGCCTCGATCGCAGCGGTGATCATCGCCTCGACCTCGCCGGAGGTCGGGCGGACGTCCGCGCGCAGCCAGGCGAGGTACTCGACGTTGCCGGCGGGTCCCGGCAGCGGGCTGGCCGCCACGCCGCGCGCCCCCAGCCCGAGCCCCTCGGCAGCGGTCACGACGGTGCGCACCGCCCGGGCGTGCAGGGCCACATCACGGACCACACCACCGGAGCCGAGAAGCTCCCGGCCCACCTCGAACTGCGGCTTGACCAGCAGGACGAAGTCGGCGTCCGGCGCGGCGCACGCGCGCAGCGCGGGCAGCACCAGGACCAGCGAGATGAACGAGAGGTCGCCCACGACCAGCTCCACCGGCTCGCCGACCTGCTCGGGCGTGAGGTTGCGGACGTTCGTCCGGTCCAGCACGCGCACCCGCGGATCGGAGCGCAACCGCCAGACAAGCTGCCCGTATCCGACGTCGACGGCCACGACCCGCGCCGCGCCGTACCTGAGGAGCACGTCGGTGAACCCGCCGGTCGACGCACCGGCGTCGAGGCACCGCCGCCCGGCGACCACGAGCGCCGGCGGCCCCGCCACCGCCGCGGGCGAACCAGGCCGAGCCGGCACATCAGGCTGGCCGGGCCCGCCAGACAGGCCGGGCGTCCCGGGCGCCGGGACGCCGAACGCCTCGAACGCGCCGACCAGCTTGTGCGCTCCCCGGGAGGCATAGCCGGGGTCGTCGTCCACGGCGAGCACGATCGACGTCGCCCCGTCGACGACCGTCGCCGGCTTCGTCGCGGTGACGCCGCCGACCCGCACGCGGCCCGCGGCGATCGCCTCGACCGCCCGTTCCCGGGAGGAGACGAGCCGGCGACGGACAAGCTCCGCGTCCAGACGGATCCTGCGGGCCACCGGTGATCCCGCCCGTCTCACCGAGGTGCCCGGGCGCCGCCCGGGCCGGGGCCCGGAGCAGGACGCGGACCGGCACCCGGAGCAGGGCCCGAGCCGGGACGCGGACCGGGGCCCGGAGCAGCGCGCGGCCCGGGATCCGGGCCGGCGGTCGGACCGGGCGACGGCGCCGCGCCCGGGCCGCGCGACGAGCCGCCCGCGAGATCCTCCAACGATTCCTCCAGCAGCCGGTGCACGTCCTCGAACGCCTCCAGGTGCTCGGCGGCCGGCCGACCGGGGAGCGTGGCGAGCCGCGCGAGCGCCGCGCTCAGCTCGGCGGACAGTTCGTCGGTGTTCACCGAACCAGCCTCTCGCATTCCGGGGGGCGTCCGCGCCCGGCCGCGGCATCACCTGGCGGGCACGTGGCTGCCCTCACATCCGCCGGCGTCCCGCCGGGGGCGGCACGCACACGCTAGTGTCGCTGACGGCCGGATCCGCCGTACCCGGAGGATCCATTACGGCACGGACGACGGGTGCTGCGGGCGCAGGAGGTGACCGTCCAGCATGGCGGACAGACTGCAGTGCGAGGCAGCACTGCGAGCCCTCGCCGACCGGCTCGACGAGCTCACACGCGAGCGCCGGCCGCCGCGTACCCCGGACCGGGTGATCGTGTGCCGGATCCCGGACCTGCGGACCACGTTCTCCGGCCAGCTCCGCGACGGCTGCCTGCGCGACATCGGCGAGGGCGAGCTGCCGGGGGCCCAGATCACCCTCACCCTGAGCAGCGACGACCTGCTCGCCGTGACCGACGGCACCCTTTCGGTGACGACGGCGTGGGCCAGCGGCCGGCTCAAGGTCGACGCGAGCGTCCGCGACCTCCTGCGGGTCCGCTCCCTGCTCTGACCGTGCCGGCTCCGGCTGGGCCGGCTCCGGCTGGGCCCTGCTTCTGATGGGCTCCTGTCCCGACCGGGCCCGCGGGTCGCCGGGACGTCGTCAGCGCGCGGCCGGCGCGCGCAGGTCCTCGCAGCCCGGCGGCCGATCAGTGGCCAGGGCCTCGACCGGACGGCCCTCGTCCGCTGCCGCCCAGACCAGCGCGCACGCGGCCCGCAGCGCGTCCAGCCCGTCGTCCGGCCCGGCGTCCAGCCCGTCGCTCCCGGGGTCGGCCTGGTGCCAGCGCAGGGTGCCGCCGTTCAGGTCGCACGTCCACCCGCCGCACCGGGATGAGCCGTCCCGGGCGAGCGCGGCGGGCTGGGGACGCAGCAGCCCGCGCAGGTCGGCGGCGAGGAAGGTCGGCCGGTGCCGCGCGGGCGCGCCGAGCAGCTCCGCGGGCCCGGTGACACCGGTGAACACCAGCAGAGTCGGCGTGCCGGCGCGGAAACCCGCCTCGATGTCGGTGTCCAGCCGGTCGCCGACGATGATCGGATCACACGCGCCGCTGCGCCGCACCGACTCCGCGTGCATCGCGAACTCCGGTTTCCCGGTCACCTCTGGCTCCGCGCCCGTCGCGGCCCGGACGAAGGCCACCAGCGCCCCGTTACCGGGCGCCAGGCCACGCTCCGTCGGCACCGTCAGGTCGGTGTTGCTCGCGACCCACCACGCCCCCGCCCGGATCGCCAGCACCGCCTCGGCCAGCCGGGCATAGTTGATCTCCGGATCGAAGCCCTGGACCACGGCGGCCGGCTCGTCCGCGGCCGACCCGGTCGGGACCAGGCCCTCCGCGCGCACCGCCTCCCGGAGCCCGACACCTCCGGCGACCAGGACCACCGCCCCGGCCGGTAGCCGTTCGGCGAGCACGTGCGCCGCCGCCTGCGCCGAGGTGACGACCTCCGACGGTTCGGCTGGCACGCCGAAACCCGTCAGCCGCGCGGCGACGGTCTCCGGGGTCCGCAGCGCGTTGTTCGTCACGTAGACGGTGCGCATCCCCTGCCGGCCCGCGGCCTCGATGGCCGCCGCGGCGTGCGGCACAGCCCGCTCGCCGCGGTTCACCACCCCGTCGAGATCCATCAGCGCGACGTCGAACATCGCCGCCAGTGGACGGCTCATGCCGGCGAGCACGGACCGCGCCGTGCCCGCCGCCTCTCGGGGGACCGTCACGCGCGGTTCAGAGCGGCCCGCGCCCCGCGCAGGGCGACCCCGTAGTGCGCCAGATCGGGCCGCATCGCCACCGCGAGCGCAAGATGCTCGACGGCGGAGCGCAGGTCGCCGGTGCGGCGCGCGGCCATCCCGAGGCCGAACTGGGCGTAGTCGTCGGTCGGATGGCGGTCGACGATCCAGGCGAAGGTCCGCAGGGCGTCGTCGTACTGCCCGGCCTCGAACTGCGCCCGGCCCAGCGCCTCCCGCACACTCGGGGACGCCGGCTCCGCCGCGACGGCATGCGCGAGGAGCTGCACCGCCGCGTTCGCGTCACCGTGCCCGAGCAGCGCCATCCCGCGGGTGTACCAGTCGTAGACCTCGCCGGCCGGTGAGCGGACCGACTCGGCCTGCCGCCGCTCACCGCCACTACCGCCGCCGCCGACGCCATTGCCATTGCCGTCAGCGTTGCCCTTGCCGTTGCCGTTGCCGTTCGGAACGCCGAATTCCTCCGTCATGGCACCTCCACGTCGTCCGGACCGCCACGGCCGTGGCCACCGCGGCGGCGGCATCAGCACCGCCGGGACGCCGCACCGGGCCGCGCCGGGCAGTCACCGGTCGCGGCCGAAGCCCGACCGGCACCGCCCATGACCGGCACCGGCGACCGGCCGTCATCCGGCCGGCCCCCCGGCCGACGTCCTCGGCGACCCAGGTGGGGTGGAGGCGTCCCACCCTCCCATCCAGTTTCGCCGCAAGCGGCGTCCACATGCCTCAACATCGGAATAACGGCCTGTCTTCCGCGGCGTGACCTGGCCGGCAGGCGGGGGCGACCGGGCAGCCCCAGCACCTACGATGCGCCTCATGGTTGCCCCTGACGCCGCCGTGCCCGTTCCAGCCGGGCTCGTCCTCGCGCCGTTCCGCGCGGCGCGGTTCACCGCCGCCGGCCCGGATCTCGCCGCGCTGACCTCCCCGCCCTACGACGTCATCGACGAGGACGGCCGCACCGCCCTCGAGGCGGCCGCGGAGCACAACGTCGTCCGGCTGATCCTGCCGCGGGACCTCTCCCCCGCCGAGTCCCCCGGCGAGCCGGACAGCCGGTACGACCGGGCGGCGCGCACCCTGCGGGAATGGCTGGACGCCGGGATCCTCGCCCGGGACGAGGCCCCCGCGCTCTACGTCTACGAGCAGGAGCAGGACGGCCACCTCCAGCGCGGACTCGTCGGCGCCCTCGCCCTGGCCGACCCGGACGCGGGCATCGTCCTGCCCCACGAGAACACCATGGCCGGCCCGGTCTCCGACCGGCTCGCGCTGACTCGGGCGACCGCCGCGAACCTGGAACCGATCTTCCTGCTCTACGACGGCGGCGGCCCGGCCAGCCAGGTCGTCGCCGCCGCGGTGACCACCCCGCCGATCGTGGACGCCCACACCGACGACGGGGTGACCCACCGGATCTGGGCGATCGACGACCCCGCCCAGCTGGAGACCATCGCGGCGGATCTCCTCCCCCGCCGCGCGGTCATCGCCGACGGCCACCACCGGTACGCCACATACCGCCATTACCAGGCGGAACGGCACGCCGCGGGCGACGGTGCCGGCGCCTGGGACTTCGGGCTCACCTTCCTGGTGGACGCGACCGCCAACGGCCCGCAGGTGCACGCGATCCACCGCGCCGTGCTGGGACTCACCCTCGCCGACGCCGTAGCGCGGGCCGAGGGCGCCTTCACCGTCCGCCGGCTGACCGAGGCCGCCGGCGCTGGCGCCGGCGCACCGGTCGACCCCGCGGCGCTGCTCGACGAGCTCGCCAAGGCGGGCCACGACGGCCACGCCTTCGTGATCAGCGACGACTCGGACGCCTATCTGCTGACGGCGCCCGCCGCCGATCTCCTCGCTCGCGCGCTGCCCGCCGACCGGTCGGCGGCGTTCCGCGGCCTCGACGTGACCGTCGCACACCTGGCGCTGATCACGAACGTGTGGGGCCTGGAGGACAGGGCCGGCGTCGTCGACTACTACCACGACGCCCCCGCCGCGCTCGCCGCCGCACGCGCCACCGGCGGTGTCGCGCTGCTACTCAACCCGACCCCGGTCGCCGACGTGACCGCCGTCGCCGGGGCCGCGGAGCGGATGCCCCGGAAGTCGACCCTGTTCACCCCGAAGCCACGCACCGGCCTGCTGATACGCCCGTTGGACTGACTCCGCTCAGGCGCCTGTCCTTGGCGCCTGTCCTTCGGGCTTTCGAGGGGCTCGGGTGCTCGAACGCCCGGTCTCTCTCGGGCGCTCAGCAGTTCGAGCGCCCGAGAGAGTGGCGGTGCTCCGGGGTCAGTCCTCGGATGTCCGGTGCGCTCCGGCCTGGTCCGCACCGCCCGGGGCGTCCGAGAAAATGATCTCTGGAATCGGCGGGGTGTCGGCGGTCACCTCCGCGGCAGGCACCGCGCTCGTGTCCTCGGCCGCGGAGAAGCCGACCTCGATGGGCTCCACGGCCGCGGCGGGCTCCGCCGGCGCCGGCTGCTCGACCGGTGCCGCCGGCTCGCCGTCGACGGTCACATCGACCGCTGCCCCGGCGTCACTGGCACCACCCGTGTCGCCATGGTCGGCGGCCTCAGCTTCCGCGTCCGCGTCACCGGCATCGTCGGCGTCGGCGTCGGCCAGCGCGGCGTCATCTGCCACGGCGTCAACGGCCGCACCTGTGCCGGAGGCGATCAGGCCGTCAGGGTCCGGTTCGTCTACGGCCGCGCCGTCGTGGGTCCCGGCGGCGGGCCCGTCGTCTTCGAGTCGCTCGTCACCGAGCAGCTCGTCCTCGAGCCGATCGCTCTCCGGCCCGTCGTCCTCGGCGCCGCCGTCCTCGTTGTCGATCTCGGTCTCGTCATCGGTCTCGTCATCGATGGTGAGCTCGTAGACGCGCTCGGCCGCGTCGGTCGTGTCCTCGTCGATGCCGGCCGTGGCTGTGAACCAGCGCAGCGCCTCCATCGTGCGACCGGCCGCCAGCAGCGCCTCGGCGTAGGCGTACCAGAGACGGGGCGTCCACGGCTTCGGCTCCGTTCTGGCGGTCACCTCGTCGCGCAGCAGCACCGCGGCCGCCTCCGGCTGACCCATGTCGCGCCGGGCACCGGACACGACGATCAGGAGCTCGGCCCGGCCGGCGGCGTCCAGCGCCGCGACACCCGGGTCCGAGAGGTAGTCGATCGCGCGTTCGGGCCGACCGAGGCCACGTTCGGCGTCAGCCATCAGCGGGAGGTTGTGGGACGAGCCGTCGATGCGGCGGGCCGCGCGCAGCTCCAGCAGCGCGGAGGCGAACTCGCCGGCGTGGTAGGCCGCGACTCCCACGGCCTCCCGCACCGCGGCCATCCTGGGCAGCCGGGCCGCCGCGGCACGCGCGTGAGCCAGCGCCTGCACCGGGTCGGTGTCGACGAGCAGCGCGGTCGCGACGAGGTGCCGGGCGATCGTCTCGGCCAGCGGCGCGGGCACGCTGCGCAGGTCACGGCGAATGTCGCGATCAAGCAACTCGGCCTTGGCCTCGTCCGGCAGCGCAGGTGCGGGCGGCCTGCGGCGCGCCGTGACGTCGTCCCTGTTCGGCCGGCCGGCCGGCCCCGCGGAGGATCGACCCCCGGCTCCGCCGGCCGGACGCGTACCGGGGCCCGAACGGCTGGGCCCGCCACTCACCCCGCCACGGCCGGCCCGAGGTCCCCCGCTCGATCCCGAGCGGGTGTCCGGACCACGGCGACCCGCGTAGGAGCCCCCTGCGCCGGCACGGTTCGCGTCGAACCGGCTCCCACCGGATCGATCCGGCCGAGCCGGCCGATCCGGCCGTTCCTGGTACGTACGTGCCTGATACGGACGTCCCGTGTCCGCGCGGCCCTGACCGGAGCGGCCCACGTCCGGGCGGCCCTGGCCCGCACGGGCCTCATAGGAGCGGGTCTGGTCGGGACGGGCCCGATCCGCACCGGTGCCCGGAGCGTCCGGTCGGTCCGTGCGCTCCGCCCGATCTACCCGGTCCGTGCCGGACGCGGGCTGCTCACGGTGCGTCGGCCGCGTGTAGGGCCGTGCGGACGAGCCCCCACTGGGCGGGCCACTCCGACGGCTGTCACCGCGATCGGACCCGGCGCCACGATCAGACCGGTAACCACGGTCGGACCCGGCGCCGCGATCGGGCCGGTAACCACGATCAGGTCCGGAGGCGCGATCAGACCGGTGACCACGGTCGTACCCGGAGCCGTTGGAGGTCCGGGCATCGCCGGTCGCACCGCTTTGCCAGGGCCGCGACCCGGCCGACGGGGGACGCCGGTCGACACCCGGGCCGCGGCCGGCCGCCGTCCCGTCGGACCTGCCCGGGCCGTCACGTCGAATCCCACTACGCGGACCTGCCGCGCCCCGTGTCGCCGCGTCCCCCGAGGAAGGTCGCCACTGGCCCGAGCCCTGCTCCCGTGAGCGCCGCTCGAACCGGTTCTCGCCCGAACCGCCGTTCCCGGGGCCCGCGGAACCGTCACGCCCACCGCCGACCGGCCGCCCGGCACCGTATGGACGCCCGGAGGAGCCTCGCGCCGTCTGGCCCGACGTCGGTCGTCCACCGGACGGTCGTCCACCGCCGTCTCCGTAGCTGCGCTGTCCACCGCGGTCGGGTGACGAACCGGCTCGAGAGCCGCCGCCGGCCCAGCCGCCGCCATCCCGCCGAGCATCACCGCGGCCACGCTCGTCACGACCTCCGCCGTGGCGGGGCCCGTCATGCCGAGGCCCATCGTGACGAGGGCCGTCATGGCGGGACCCCTCGTGTCGGGGGCCGTCGTGACGAGGGCCGTCGTGACGGGGTGTGGTGCCGCGGGCCGCGTCATAGGGCGGCCTGTCACTCTGCCTGGGGCGGTCTCCCGCCTCGCGGGACGGGCTCCCCGACCACTGCCGGCCCCGCGAATCCGAGGCCGGCGTGCTCCGGCCGGAGCCCTCCCAGCGGCGGGCCGGCCGGCCCCCCTCGGACCGGCCCTGCCCTTCCGGCCGACCGTGCGCTCCCGGCCGGCCCGCACCTCCGGACCAACGGTCTCCAGCAGGCCGCCCGCCGCTCGCTTCGCGCGGACCACCCTCACGCGACGAGGCGGGACGACCCCACCGCTCGCCGCCGGGTCCACCGGAACCGCCAGCGCCACCACGCCCCTGGCCTGTGCCAGCGGGACGCCAGGCGGCCTTCGGACGTCCGGCGCCCTGGCCGGGACCTCCCTGCCGGGACGGACCGCCGGCGCGCCCGGTGCCCTGCCGTGCGGGGGCACCACGACCACCAGCCCCCGCCGCCGAGGCGCCAGCCGGCGCGGGGCCTCGCCCACCGTCCGCACGCCGGACGAACCCCGTCCGGCCCGCATCGCCTCTGGTGACCCGACCGGAGCGCCGTGCATCGCCACCGGCATCCCGCCCGGACGAGCCGGACGAGGACGGCCCACGCCGGGCACCCGGCGCGTCACGGCGGCCCTCGGTGCGCCGCGCACCGCCACCGCCGGTGGCAGCACGGCCGGCCCTGGACGGCGGTTGGGACCTCGTCGACTCGTCGTTCGGCATAACCGACAGCATTCCCTTCGTTCCGGGGCGCCGGAACGCGGCCTCCCCAGGTGGATCTGATTCTGCGCGCGACCGACGTCCGCCGCCCGGCCGGCGCCCGCGGACCTCGCCGGCCATCGGGGTCTGACGCGGGGTCTCGCAAGTCTGACTCCAGCCGCCGGCCGGTCCAGCACAACCGTGGCGGGTGAATGAGTCTATGGACTCACTCAGGCGCCACGCTTTGCTCTGTCCGGCCCGGCAGAGGACTGGTTTGGCGCTCAGGGTCCCGAGCCGTGGGGGTCAGGCCCTCCAAACCTCAGGACCCCGGACCTCGGGGCTCTGACCTCCGAGGTCCGGGCCCGAAGTTCGAAGGTTGGCGGCTCGACGTTCGAGGGTTCAGGCTCCGGGCTTCGAAGGGGCAGGCGCCCAGGGCACCGAGCGGACTCTGTTCGGGACTCTCCGCTCCCCGAGCCCTGCCAGCGGGCCTGGAGCAGCCTCCGCCG
>NZ_CASGGV010000294.1:0-58428 GCF_949319125.1 Frankia sp. Hr75.2
GCCCAGACAGACAAAGACGACACCCAAACCAAGATCGTTCCCAGCACGCGAACGCCAAATGCGCACACCATGCGCACACCAACCCATTTTGATCTTGAATAGATGATCTCTGACTTTGCAAAACCGCAGGTCAGGGGCCATCTGTCTGGAGCCGGCGAGGGGACTCGAACCCCTAGCCGCTCGATTACAAGTCGAGTGCGCTACCAATTGCGCCACGCCGGCCAGCGATCCCACGATACCGGACGGCTCCCGCGCCTCGGGCGATCGCAAGGCATCGCGCCCTCCAGCGTTGGCCGCCCACCCGACAGTGGACGATCTTGCTGGACGCGACCCCGCCGGCGCCCCTGACAGGGAGACCGGGCCTCTCGATCATCCCCTGCGTCCGGCTCCAGCGTGGTCGTGTCCAGTTGCGCAGGTCAGGGCGGCATTCTGGAGCCTTTCGTGGTCCCCGGCGGAAATCAGCACAGTAAGAGGTGGCTTCCCCGCTATGATTCCGCCGTACCCGCCGCACCAGCGGGTCGGAGGGGGATGGACGTACGGTGCAAATGGAAACGACGACCGTGATGGTCGTGGATCTCGTGGGTTCGACCCGCGCCATCGCGTCGGTACCGCAGATGCGCATGGATGAGCTCATGGCCGAGGCTGTCCTACCGATTCGCCGGGTTGTCGAGGAGACCGGCGGGGAGATCATCAAGTTCACCGGCGACGGCTACATGACGGCTTTCCGGTCGGCCACCCGTGCGCTTCACGCTGCCGCCCAGATCGCCGATCTGTTCATCGCCGGCCCACGGCTGCCGATCGGCGAGTGGCTCGAGGGCTGTCGGGTCGCTATCCACACCTGCGACACGACCAGGTTCGAGGATGACCTGCTCGGCGAGGGTGTCGTCGTCCCGGCGCGGATGGAGAAGTACGTTCCGACGAACGCCGTGTACGTGACGTCGACCGTCCGCGATGCCGCGAAGTCGGCGGAGTTCGACTTCGAGCCGATCAGCGAGCTCGTCCTCGGGGGGATACCGCGTCCCGTCCAGGTCCACCGCCTTGTTACCGAACGCTATCGCGGCATCGAGCGCGGCACCTTCCTCACGGTGACCGATCTGGTCGGTTTGAACGCACTTGCGGCACGGGTTTCGTTGACCGCGTTGAACGAACGGCTTCGGGACTGGGTCTCTATTCACCGCGAAGCGCTGGGCGCGACCCGGGGCCGACTCCGGTCCGTCGCCGGTGACAATGTGTTGTCCACGCACGGCAGCGCGGACGAGGCGGTGAGTTTCCTCCTCACGCTCGACCATCTGGCGCGCGCTCGGAGAATTGCCGGTGACGACGGCCGGCCTCCGTTCACGTTCAGCGCGGTCATCGCGCACGGGGATCTCTTCGTCCCCGATTTCGGGCTGGCCGGCCCGCTGGTGAGCAGCACCTGCCGGACGTTGCAGGTCCTCGAACCCGGAACGAAGATCATCACGGACGGGGTCTTCCAGGGCCTCACGTCGGAGCGGGGTGTCTTCGGCCCCGAGTTGGCCCCCGTCCCGGGCGGCCTCGAGGATGGCTACCGCCTGCTCATACATCCCGGAAGCAGCCTCGCGGACGGAGACGGCGAGCCGCTCGCCGCCGGGTGACCACCACCGCGAGGCTCCGACGGCCCCGGTAGACGACCCGTGTCCGGTGATCCACCGAGGCCCCGGGCCTGTGTTTCCAACCGCGTACATATTCAGGGCCACACATGATTTTCCGGCCCGGTACCGTGACGGATCAGCTCAGGCCCGCGGCCAGAAGGGCACCAATGAACAGACATCCAATATGTAGTGACTGATCGGCCAGGTAAATTCCGTTGAGGCCGCCGCTTTTCAGCTCGGCGAATCGGGCCGCTCCCGATCGGCGCAGCAGCCAGCGTACCGGCCACCTACGGTCGATAAACCCGTGCGTGACGATGGACCAGCCCAGCGCGGCTATCGCACCCGGAAGACGCAGTGGTACGTCGATAATCAGGAGACTCGCCAGGGCCGCAGCGACGCACAGATGGTAAGCGAATAGATGACCGGTCATGGCGCGGGCGGCGGGCCATCCGCGCCCGCCCTTCTCGGTCGCCTGTCGATCCGTCTGCGCGACATGATCACCTAGGTGATGGCCCGTAAATAAAGCAATGAACGCGGCACAGAACACCGTGGCATCAGTCATCGACGTGGCCCCCTCCCGCCGAAATAACAGTAGGGCACACCACGGCAGAAGATCGGGACTTCGGGCCGGAAGCGGCGATTTACGACGCTCCAGGCTGGCGCCCCGGGCAGCCAGCCGCTCGCACGTCCCACCCCCGGCCAGGAGGACAACGACACCGGGCCGGGTCCGCGTCCTCGAAATTTCGGAACATCCGCCATGGATAGGGCAAAAGCCCCGCTCCCGTATGACCCGGGAACACCCCGACCACAAAACTGTGGCGGGTGAGTGAGTCCATGGACTCACTCACCCGCCACACATCGAGCGGCAGTGCCTCCAGCCGGCGGGCACGACCGTCACCGGGTCGTGGCCGCGGCCCTCACCAGCCGGCGGGTGTGACTGGTCACCGGCCGGCGGGTGTGACTGGTCACCGGCCGGCGGGTGTGATCGTTACCAGGTGATGGGCGTGGTTGTCACCGGGTGGCGGTGGAGGTGACCGGGCCGGAGAACAGGACGTTCCCGTTCAGGTCGTAGCCGGTCGCCGTTCCGGTGGAGCTGAACGCGTCCCGGCTGCTGAAGGTGGCCGAATGCCGGATGTCGATGGAACCGACCACCGTTCCGTTCGGGCCGGGCAGGGTCCGGACGAAGGAGTAGGTGAAGGTCTTCGATCCGGTCGAGTGCCAGGAACCCCAGAAGGTCCCGCTCGGCGTGGCGACGGCGAAGCGGCTCTTCGGCAGGAACAGCATCTGGACCGACTCGGTGGCGCCGAGTGCCGTCGTGGCCGTGCCCGTCCAGTAGCCCACCGGGCTGTAACCGCCACCATGGGAGGTCGTGCTCGCGGCTCCGGCGACCGGCGCCACGCCGACCGCCAGGGCGAGCATGCCCGCCAGAGCCGCCAGCAACAGCGCCGCCCGCGTGGAGGCGAGACGGACGCGAGGTCGCAACATACAGGTTCTCCTTTGCCGTGGACATCAAGGTGCCTGAACACCGCCGACCGGCTTGAAGAAGCCCTGGAAACACGGTTCCGCGTGCGCGCTCAGGCGGCGCCGCGCACGTGCGCGTATCCGGGACCAGGAAACGGGACACCACCCCCCCGGCCGTGGTGTTGGGGGTTCGTGCCGGCATTGCTGGCAAGAACCCCCGACCACACGGCTGGTAGGACCCGTCGGTTACGGGACTGGGAAGCGGAACTCCGACGGAAAGCAACTGAAACCGGAGACATCGTCACCCAGGCAGAATGCGTGTGTCCAGTCCCCCGAGGGCGGATCGACCACACGCCAGTCGGCGCCGACCCAGCTCACCTCAACCCGCATCGTCGTCGTGACCGCGTCGCCGCCGTCCACAGAACGGGTGAGAAGGTATCGAATCGCCGCTTTCCTGGACGAATAGCGCTCGACTTCCCATCCGATGATCTGCACCTGGTACCAGGAGGTACCACTCGGCCCGCTCCCACCCCCCGGGACGGGCTTTCCGCCGACCGCGCCGGCCGCGCCCCCAACACCACCAAAACCCCCAAAACCGCCAACGCCCCCAACGCCCGTGGCGCCGACGGTGGAGGTCGCCCGGTGCGCAAGGTTGATCGCGGCGATGACGGCACCCAACGGTGAGCGCTCGAATCCCGCGACGACGTGCTCGCCCAGCACCCGCGGACCGGCGGAACGGCTGCACGGCAGCCGTGCGCCGTCCGCGTGGTCATAGAAGAAGACGTCGGCCATGGTGACGGCCCGATATCTCGTCCAGGTGCGGAGCAACAGGTAGGTGGACGCCCCGAAGACGACCGCGGCCTCGGTCGTCAGCAGGAGGAGGGTCATACGATTCCCCCAGGCGCGATCTCCCGGCAGCCGGCGGGTGGTGGCAGGTCGGCCGGTGGCAGATCGGCGAGCTCGGGATGCCGGTCCGAGCCGGCGGCCATCCGGGCCGCGGCGAGCAGGGCCCGGGCGACCTGCGCCCATTCGCTGCTGTCACCGCCGACGGCGCCCCGGATCGTCTCCAGGCTGTGCAGTTCGTGGGAGAGCCCGCCGGCCACGTAGGCCGGCATCCGCACCATGACTGCGGGGCGCTGGCTGTTCGGCGGATCCTCCACCTCGATGGGGTGCTCCCAGTCGACATAGATCTCCATTTCGACGCCGGGTACCCGGCTTTTGCGCGGACGCGGCGCGTCGAGGTCATGGCTGGGCATGTCCACCTCCTGGCGTCCCCCCGGCTGGTCAATCCGCTTTCCTGGTCGGGCCGGGCCCGTCATGGCTCGTCCGGCAGGTCGCCGGAGAGAGCCAGTTCCAGTGCGTGGCGCACAAGATGGACCAGGGTCGTCTGCGCGCTGTCCGGGCGCCGGGCGTCGCAGTACATCAGCGGCCGGTGCGGCGCCAGGTCCGCCGCGTTGCGGACCATGGGCAGCGGGTACTCGTAGGTGTTCGCGTCGAACCGGTTGACGGCCACCAGGAACGGGACCCGGCGGTTCTCGAAGAAGTCGATGGCGGGAAAGGAGTCTGCCATCCGCCGGGTGTCGACGAGAACGACCGCGCCGATCGCGCCGCGGACGAGCTCGTCCCACATGAACCAGAAGCGGTCCTGGCCGGGCGTGCCGAACAGGTAAAGGATGATGTTGTTGCTGAGAGTGAGACGGCCGAAGTCCATGGCGACCGTGGTGGTCGTCTTGCCGTGCACGGCGCTGGTGTCGTCGACGCCGAGGCTGGCGCTGGTCAGCGCCGCCTCGGTGGTGAGCGGCTCGATCTCGCTCACCGACCCCACGAACGTCGTTTTTCCTACTCCGAACCCACCGGCGACGAGAACCTTGACCGCGGTGGGCGCCCGCTTAGAGACGGGTGAGACCATGCAGAACCCTCCGTAGGAGTTCCGGACTGGGCCGATCTGGATTTTCGGGGCGGTGGACGGAGACCATTCCGTCGCGCGCCATGTCGTCGATGAGGACCCGAACCACCATCAGTGGCAGCTTGAGCCTGGCGGAGATCTCGGCGATCGAGTGGATTCGCATGCACAGGATCGCGATGTCGTGTTCCTCGGGGGCGAGCCGGCCGCGCCGCCGGATCGCCGCCATTCCCGAATCGGTCGTCGCGACCAGCGCGACGAGCTCCAGCGGGACGGCGGGCGCGGTGCGCCCCCTGGTCACCGCGTAGGGACGGACCAGCGGCTCGGACTCATCCCAGCTATCGCCCAGTCCTGTTGACCCGGACCAGTCGCCAGCCACCCTGTTCCACCTCCCTGCGTGACGCGGTGCGAGTTCAGGACGGAAGGGCAGCCCGCATCTGGTTGCGCAGCTCGGGGGTCAGGAACCTGCCGGCCCGGCTGACGAGATGGGCCATCTCGTAGGCGATCTGGCCGACGTCGGCGTCGGCCCTGCTGGAGACCGCCAGGCAGGCGCTGTGGCCCACGGCGGTGATGAACAGGTAGCCGTTCTCCATGTCGACCATGGTCTTGTTGACCTGGCCCCAGCCGTGCTGCCGCGCCGCGCCGCGGGCCAGCGCGTCGAATCCGGAGGCGACCGCCGCGAGCTGGTCGGCCGCGGCCCGGTCGATGCCGGTGGAGGTGGCCAGCAGCAGGCCGTCGGAGGACAGGACGACCGCGCAGAGGATGTCGGGGACCGTCTCGCGAAGTCGGTCGAGCAGAAAGGACAGGTCAGGCTGTCGGGGCATGGCTCATCTCCCGTCGAGGTCGTCGGCGTCGCGCATGCCGCGGTCGAAAGCGGTGGTGAAACGCTGGGCGAGCGCGCGGGCGGCTTCGGGGTCGGGCGCGCTGGCGGCCTTCTGCGGCAGCCGCTCGCCGGCGGGGTCGTCGCGCAGGCTCTTGGCGAGGTGCGCGCCGCGCTGCCGGCGCGGCAGGTCCTCGAGCCGCGGGTGTCCGCCGGGGCCGGGCGGGCCGGCCAGCGCCTCGGCGCCGTCGTGGCCGCGCAGCGGGCCGAACAGCGGGTCGAACAGTCCGCCGTCCGCCAGGTCCGCGGCGCTGTGTGCGGCCATCCCGCCGGGACGTCCCTCGGGCCGGCGGCGCGGCGCGGCGTCGAGACCACCGTCGACGAAACCACGTCCGAGACCACCGTCGAGCCCGTCGTCGAGGCCGCCATCGAAGCCCCTGTCGAGGCGCAGGCCGCGTGGGTCCTCGAGCTGCCGGTCGGCCAGGTCGCCGCCGTGGCCGCCGGCCGCGCGGGCGTCGCCGTACCGGCCGGCGCGGGAGTCCGGCCCGTAACCGGTGGCCCGGGGATCGTCGCCGTACCGGCCGGCGCCGGTGTCGCTGCCGGGACCTCCGGTGCGGGGATCGTCCTGATAACCGCTGCCGCCGGGGTCGCCGCGGTAGCCATTGTCGCGGGCGTCACCGCCGTAGCCGGCCTGGCGCGCCTCGGCACCGTAGCCACCGTCGCGGCCATCGTGCGGGTCACGGGGGTCACGGGGGTCACGGGGGTCACTGCCGTAGGCGGCCGCGCGCGGGTCCTCCCCATAGCCCGCCGGGCGAGGGTCCTCCCCGTAACCCACCGCACGCGGGTCCTCCCCATAGCCTGCCGCGCGAGGGTCCTCCCCATAGCCGGCGCCGCGGGGGTCGCCGTGCTGGCCACCGAACCTGTCGTCGCTACCACCGGAACGAGCCTCGCCAGGACGAACCTCTCCGGGACGGGCGTCGCCGCCACCGGGGCGGACGTCGTCGGCGGCCTCGGGCCGCAGGCGGGCGGACGCCCGGTGCGGAACCGCCGCGACCGCTCCGGCCAGCGCGAGCTCCTCGGTGGGGGTGGGCCCGGCCCGACGTCCACCGCGATCGCCCGGCGCGCCGGGACCAGTTCCGCTGCCGCCGCCGGCACCTCCGCCGTACACGGAGCCGCCCGCCGAGCCGCCCGCCGCGAGCGCCGCCGGCTGCCGGCCGCCGTTCGACCCGGCGGCCGGCAGCGATGCGGCCTGATGCGGGATCTCGGTGTGGATGAGCCCGGCCGGGATGATCGTGACGACGTGGACGCCCCCGTACACGCTGGGCTTGAACCGCACGGCGATCCTGTGCCGGGCGGCCAGCCGGGCGACGACGAACAGGCCGATCTGGCTGCCCTGCGTCGAGGCCTCGAACGGCGGCGGGTTGGCCATCCGGTGGTTGGTCGAGGCGTAGGAGGCCGGGTCGAGGCCGACGCCGCGGTCCTCGATCTCCACCGTCCAGCCCTGGCCGACGCGGCTGGCCTGCACGGTCACCGGGGTGTCGGGTGGGGAGAAGGCGGTGGCGTTCTCGATGAGCTCGGCGAGCATGTGGGTCAGGTCGCCGACGGCCGAGCCGACGATCTCGACGTCCGACGTCGGCAGGTGCACGTGTACCCGGGTGTAGTCCTCGACCTCGCTGGCCGCCGCGCGCAGCACCTGGACCAGGCGCACCGGCCCGCGGAAGGTGCGTCCCGGCTGGCCGCCGGCGAGGACGATCAGGCTCTCCGCCAGCCGCCGCATGCGGGTGGCCTGGTGGTCGACGCCGAACAGGCGGGTGAGGATCTCGCCGTCCTGCTGGTCGCGCTCGAGCTCGTCGATCAGCCGGAGCTGGCGCTGGATCAACCCCTGGGTGCGTCGGGCGAGCGTCTGCAGGATGGCGCCGACACTGCGGCTCTCCGCCACCTCGTAGGCCGCCGACACCGCGGACGAGTAGGTCACGTTGAAGGCACGGGCGACGTCGCCGATCTCGTCGCCGGCCGCGGTGGCGAAGGCCGGCGGCTCGGCGGCCGGGTCGATGGGATGTCCCTGCCTCAGCTTCGAGGTGACCGCGGGCAGCCGCCGCTGGGCCACCTCGAGCGCGCCGGACCGCAGCGCGCGCAGCGCGCCGACCAGCCTGGTCGCGACGCCGACGGACACCGCGATCGACAGGGCGACCACGCCGGCGGCGAGCAGACCGGAGAGCAGGGCGCTGCGCAGCGCGGCGTCGGCGAGCGAGGCGCTGCGGTGCTCCAGGTCGTCGACGACCTGCCGCTGCACCTTGCGGAGCTGCTCGCTCTTCGCGCCGCTCGCCGTCGCCCACGCGGTGAAGTCGATCCGCTCGCCGCGCAGCACCCGGTCACGCAGGTCGGTGACGGTGTTCAGCGTCGGGCCGACGACGGAGTCGTACAGGGCGAGCTGCTCGGGGGTGGCGGACGACCGGAACTGGGTCATCCACGCCGCCTCGGCGCCGATCGCCGACTGGACCCGGGTGGCGCTGTCGGGCACTGCGCCGCCGAGCACGGCCGCCGCCGAGACGTACCCGTACTGCTGGCTGATCGCCTCGCTGGCCCGGGAGACCGCGGACAGTGCGGTGGCCCCGCGCACGACCTCGGTGTCCTCGCTGCCGATGCCGACCATGGCGGCGCCGACGTCCAGCCAGGAGGAGATCATCTGGTTGAAGGTGACGGTTCCCGGGCCGGGCTGGAGGGTCTGCGCGTCGACGCCGGCTCGCACCGTGGCGAGCCCGGCCATCTGGTTCCGCGCGGCGCCGACCGCGTCCCGGACCTGGTTGCGCGGGCCCGCCGGCAGTTCGTCGGCCGTCTCGGTGACGGTCGCGAGGGCCTCGTCGACCGGGCTGCGCGCGCTCGTCGAGCGGGCGGCGAACTCCCGTTCCCGGTAGCCGGAGCCGACCAGGCTGGAGACGGCGTACCGCTCGGCCTGCAGGGCGTAGACAAGATCGTTGACGTGGATGAGGAACCGGGCGGCGGTCCTGGTCTGGTCGCTCGCGCGCTGGGCCGCGAGCTGGCCGGTCACGACCCAGCTACCGAAGCCGACCAGGGCCAGCAGTGGCAGGAGCAGGACCAGAGTGATCTTGTACCGGATGGGCCAGTTCCGCACTCCGCCACCTCTCGTCGGGGACGCGGGGGTCCTCGAGACATCCAGTCGGCCGACGGGACCGGGGGGCGGCAGGAGGGGAGTAACCGCACCCGGCTGCGGACGCACTGGGTGGCGTGGCGACCTCGCCCCGGCGCCAACAGCCACCGAGAACGACGCTGAGCAGCTGTTCCGATCCCGTCGGCAATCAGGACGCTAACCGTGAGAGGTGCTCTACCGGAAGAGTAATCATGTGACGCTTTAGGGACGTCGTGTCCTGTTCATGCCATTACCGCGCCCGCCGGACGCCCGATCGCCCGTCCGGTCGCCCGCGCGGTCGCCTCGACGGGCACCGGCGGCACCCGTCTGGCCAAGTCGTGCCACCGGACGGGCCGCGCCCGGCCCCGAGGAGGCGGCCGCGGGCACCGACGAGGAGGATCCGGCCGCCTGCGCGGGCGCCGACGCCGCCGATGCGGACGCGGACGCGGTCGCCGCGGCGGGGTCCGACTCGGGCGACGCCGGAGCGGGAACCGCTGGCAGGGCAGCCGCGCGGCCGCCCCGGCCGGCCGCGAGCGCCCCGCCGCGGACACCACCGAGAACCCCGCCGAGGGCGCCGTCGAGGCCGCCGTCGAGCGCAGCGTCGAGGCCGCCGTCGAGGCCGCCGTCCGGTCCGCCGTCCCAGCGGCCGGCGCCGGCGCCCCGGGGCAGGTATCCGGCGCGCGCGGCGGCGGCACCGAGTTGGAACCGGGTCAGCACGCCGAAGCGTTGGCACATCTCCGCCACGTCCCGTTTCACCGTCCGGTCGGAGACACCGAGCTCCCGGGCCGCACGGCTGTCGTCGAGCCCGCTGTCGAGCAGCTGGAGCAGGGCGCGCTGGCGGCGCACCGTCGCGGGCTCGTCGAGCTCGACCTCACCCGACCCGCGCCGCGCCGCCGCGTACTGGGTGCGGGTCACCATGTCCGCGATCGCCCGGACCAGAGTCGGGGCGACGACCGCGAACGCGCCGTCGTCGAGGTCGTCGTCACGCACCGGCACGAGCGCGGCGGAGCCGTCCCAGACGATCGCCCGCATCGGCAGTGCCGGCAGCACGTGGATCTGCCCGATCGGCGGCAGCCGCCGCCCCTGGTGCCGCCGGCGCGCCGCCGCGACCGCGCCCGCCGTCCACACGCTGACGACTCGCACGCCCCGGCTGGCGGCCGGTACCAGCAGGTCGGGGACGTCCCCACCGAGGCCGGGCGGCGGCGGCCCGGTCAGCAGGAACCGGACGGACTGGGTCGATCTGCGGGTCAGCTCCGCCATCCGGGGGAAGATCTCGTCGCGGGCGAGAAGCTGCACGCCCGCGTTGGTCCCCGCCCGGCGGCGGCCGGCGACGTAGTCGCCGAACAGGCCCGACCGGTAGAGCTGCGCCCGTTCGTCGGCCATCCGCGCCCGCTCGGCGACCAGCGCCGCCTCGCGCATGGCGTGGCGTGCCTGCAGGACGCGCACCGGGTCCTGCGGCTCCCACTGGTGGCCGACCCGGCGGACGAGACCCGCCTCCACCAGCCGGTCCATCTCGGCCTGGACAATGGGCTCGGGGCGGCGCAGCCACTCCGCGAGCAGGTCAACCCCGCAGTAGGGGTGGCGGGCCACCGTCCGCCACACCTCGTCGGAGAATTCGTCCAGACCCTCGAATCCGAGTTCGGACAGACGCACGCCCACCCCTCCCCGCGCAGCCGCCAGCCACGAGCGACGAACATTCCAGATACGTCCCGGAAACACTTCGCTGGATTCACGGGAAATCGCGGTGCGGGGCAGACCGAGAACCGCGCTGACGCGCCGATTACATCTGGTTACGGCAAGCTATACCACTTTGGGTGACTCTTCAACGGCTTTGCGCGAATTGCGGCAGGATCGACCGCGACACAACAACAGATACACAAAGATGATCGATTGTTTGACCTGTCATGTTCCTGCATGGTGCGCACGGACGATGAGCCTGACCCCATCCGTAACATAGCGATAATTAAACCTATACACACCAACAGAAGCCCACCTGAGCTCCGGGCCGAGAGCGGCCGTCGTCGGCGCCTGGACCCGGCCCGTCCCACGCCACAGGCCCGGGGCGCACCGCTGAGGGCCGCCGCCAGGCGACCCGCTCCGGCCCCCGTCCACGCACAAAACCGTTACCCGCCCGTTACCGGCCGGACGGCCCGCGATCGGCCGGGAATCGACGGCGCGGGCTGGCAGACGCCCATTCCACGCGTCCGCCCGGGGACGCCGGAGGCTGATTTGAAGATGACGTCGATGATGACTGTCGCCGGAATGATCAGTCCGACTGTGTCTGTTCCCTGTCCCGCCACGGCACCTTCGCGATGACGTAGGTCGGCCCGCCGGGTGGGCTGTCCACGATCAACGTGCCGTCGATGGCGTCCAGCCGCTCGGTGAGGCCCGCCAGGCCGCTGCCCCGGCCGAGGCTCGCGCCCCCGCGGCCGTCGTCGGTTATCCGCAGCAGCAGGTTGTCACCGACCCGGCGCAGGTCGACCAGCGCGTCCGACGCCTGGCTGTGCTTGCTGATGTTGGTGAGCAGCTCGGCGGCGGTGAAGTAGACGATGCCCTCGATCGCCGGCGCCGGCCGCTCGTCCAGCTCGACCGTCACCCGGACGGGAACCGTGCAGCGCATCCCCAGCGACGGGATCGCGCCCGGCAGGCCCCGGTCGGTGAGGATCGCGGGATGGATGCCGCGGGCCAGGTCGCGCAGCTCCCGCAGCGCCAGCTTGACCTCGCCGTGCGCCTCCTCGACCATCTTCGCCGCGGTGTCCGGGTCGTCGGCGAGCTTCTCCCGCGCCAGGCCCAGCCCCATCGCGAGCGCGACCAGCCGCGCCTGCGCGCCGTCATGCAGATCCCGCTCGATGCGCCGCAGGTCGGCCGCGGCCGTGTCGACGACGACGCCGCGGTCGGCCTCCAGCTCCCTGATCCGCCGCTCCATCCGGTCGGACGGCGAGAGCAGCGCCGAGATCATCGCCCGGTCGACGGCTGCCAGTGCCCGGGCCACAACCGGCAGCACCGGCCAGCCGACGAGCAGCAGCACCAGCGTCACGGTGAAGGTGACGATCACCCATGGAAGCCGGATCACGAAGTACAGGGCGTGCCGCCAGCCGACCGGGTCCGCCACCGCGGCCCACAGTCGGCCGAAGGCACCCGTGGACGCCGACCGCGGCCGCGACGCCGTCGGAATGTGCAGGCCGAGGATGGCCCGGGCCCGGGCCCGTTCGACGGTGCCGAGCGCCCGGGTCACCACCAGGCCGATGGTCAGCAGCGGCAGGCCGACGACCGTGACCGCCATCCCCACGCCGACCGAGAACCAGACGACCACGAAGACGAACCCGACGAGGCCCGTCGGCAGGTTCAGCAACAGGAAGAGGACCCGCCGCCAGGTCCGGTTGTCGAGGGCGAAGACCTGCTCGGGCCTGGCGTCCACCCCGGCGCCGGGCTGATCGGGAACGGGCTGATCGGGAACGGGCTCTTTCCCGGCCGGCGGGGCCACGGGCTGCTCGGTCCGTTGGTCCGGGGTCGCGTCGACGGGGCCGGCCACTGCTGGGGCTCCTCCCGGGTGTGCGGCGGCTGCACGGGGCAGGCTCAACTCTCGCGCCACTCCGTCTGGACGACACAGCCTGGACGACGCACAAGGACACCGTACTCGTTCAACAGGACAAACAATAGCGAGGGTTTCTATCCGCTTTACGGCAGCACCGAACGAGACCACATCGTGTGACGCGAGGGCCGGCGCAAGAAAATTCCTCAACCCCCTGCCACCACAGTCGCACGGCGTGTAAGAATAAGCGCCGAACAGGAAAGTAACGGGGCGCCCTCCCGCCCTGGTCCACTGAGGATTCAGCGAGATCGCAGCCGTCGCGTCTCGGCGACCTGGCGGTTCCGGGAGGCATGGCTCCATGGGGGGAAATGATTTGGATCAGCAGAAACCCACGGGCGGCGATGTGTCGTGACGGTATCGCTCCGGCCCCGCCCACGGCCCACATCGGGCATACATCCGAGCTGCTCAGACAGCTTGCGGGGTGTCCCCTGGCCCGGCGCCGAGCGCGCTGCCGGGCCACAGTGAACCACTGCCACGCCGGCACATCCTGAGTCGCCGTACCGGGCGTTGTCCACTTTCGAAACGACCGCCGGCCGACCCGTCGATAGTTTCCTCCGGCCAGCGCTAAACCGCGCGAACCTGATTCCTCCAATCCGTTCCGGGGAATCAGTTGGACACCGCACCGGAATAGTTCCGTCGACATTTCTTGCGGCGCCGGCCGAATACACCGTCCAACGACCCGTGAGGGTGGCTGGCACCTGGGCGGCCGGCTGGCTGGCCGGGTCGTGATGCCCCGGCTGGATCCGTCCAATGGTCTCATCCGGGCCGGAGCGATCGGCTGACCCGGGCTCCGGGCTGACCCACCGACCAGCGCGCCACAGCGATCTCCCGCTGGAGCGCGGTGGCGGGGCTGGTCACGCCCGGTGCTCGTCATGCCCGGTGCTCGTCATGCCCGTCGCGCCCTGAGCTGGGCACATCCCGGGTCAAGGAACACCTGGGTTCGGCGCGTCCCGAGTTCGACGTGCCTGGGCTCGGCCCGCCCCCGGGCCTGGTCCCGGGCGTGATCGCGCCGAGACGGCTGGCGTCCGGACAGGGCGCAGGAGAACCGGCCGCCGGTCGTCGACCGGCCGCCACCTCCCGTGCGGCGACGGCCGTCCCGCCGCCGCACGGACCCCATCTCGCACGGAGGAACCATGCACGTCCCCCTGACGTCCGGCGCGGCGCTCACCCGCGCAGGGCTCCCGCCCGCCCACCAGGCTCCCGGCGGGGCGGGCGGCGCGGCCCCGGTCGCCCGCGACGCCTCCCCGGACCACGCGACCGTGCTGCTCGATCTGCTCTCGGATCTGCTGACCAACCTCGTGGGCCTCGCCTTCGTGCTGTACATGACGGTCGGCCTGCTCGGGGTCCTGCTGGCACTGGCGCTGCGGGCCCGGCGCGGCGCGTCCCGGCCTGGTCCCGGAGCGGCGACGTGAACCTGCTCGACACCGACGGCCGCGACGCGCGCCTGCTCGCCGCAACCATGATCACCTTCGGGATGGTCTACCTGTTCGCGATGCTGGTGCTCTCCCGTGTCCACCGGCCCCGGACGGGCACGCCCCCCGACGGCCTCTTCTTCGTCTTCGTGATGCCCTGCCTCAACGAGGAGGCGGTCATCGAGGCGAGCCTGCGCCGGCTCCTGCTCTCCCCCGCCACGAACCGCCGGGCCCTCGTCGTCGACGACGGCTCGGACGACCGGACCTCGCTGATCGTCCGCGGGGTGGCCGACGACCGGGTGTGGCTGCTGCGCCGCGAGCCACCGGACGCCCGACGGGGCAAGGGTGCCGCGCTGAACGCCGCCGTGGCCCATCTGGCGACCCGCCCGGAGATCGCCGCCCGCGCCCCCGACGACGTGATCATCGCCGTGGTCGACGCGGACGGCCGTCTCGACCCGCACTCGGTGGAGGCGGTCGCCCCCTACTTCGCCGATCCCCGCACCGCCGGCGTGCAGACGGGCGTGCGCATCAACAACCGGCACACCAGCCTGCTCGCCCGGCTCCAGGACATGGAGTTCGTGATCTACACCGATGTCTTCCAGCGCGGACGCGGCCAACTGGACAATGTCGGCCTCGGTGGCAACGGCCAGTTCGTCCGGCTCTCGGCGCTGCGGTCCCTCGGCGGCGACCCGTGGTCGCACAGCCTGACCGAGGATCTCGATCTCGGTGTCCGGCTGCTGCTGACGGGCTGGCGCAACCAGTTCTGCCCGCAGGCGGACGTCCACCAGCAGGGGGTCGTCCGGCTGGGACGGCTGCTGCGGCAGCGGTCGCGCTGGTTCCAGGGCCACCTGCAGTCGTGGGCGCTGATGCCCCGCGTGCTGCGGCAGGCGCGGGCCCGGGCGCTGCCCGACATGCTGTTTCACCTCTCCAGCCCGCTGCTGATCCTCCTCGCGTCACTGCTGACGGCCGCCTTCGTGCTCAGCACGGTGGGCGTGCTGACGAGCTGGCTCGCCGGCGGGCCGGCGCCGGACCCGCGCTACTTCCTCGGCGCCTACCTGATGGCGGCGGGACCGGCGCTGGTCTGCGCGCTGATCTACCGGTCACGCGAGCCGCTTGTTGGCTTCGGCGTGGTCCGCCTAGCCGGCTATGCGCACCTCTACATGCTGTACGCGCTGGTGTGGTTCGTCGCCGGCTGGTGGGCGATGGGACGGGTGGTCAGCGGCCGGACGAGCTGGCACAAGACCGCCCGAACCCCGGAGAGCGCGCCACCCACGCCCCTCCAGCCGGTGTCCGCCGCTCCCGAGGGACCGGACCGGTGAGCGCCAACCACGACCACACCGACCTCCACCACAGCCGCCACCTCGGCCAGGAGCGTGGCCGGCCCGGCGCCGGCCCGCCAGCCAGGTCCGCCGTCGGCTCGCCGCGCCCGCCGCGTCGGCGGGTCCGCCGCCGGTATCGGCTCGTCGTCCTCGCGCTGGTCAGCGCGGGCGGGATGGCCGCCCTCGCCGGGCTGTGGGCGGTCATCTCGCTCAGCACCGAGGACGGGCCGACCCGCTGGCGGGACGGGACCAGGCACGGCCCGTGGCTGGCGGTCTTCGACGGCTACGGCCGCACCACCGGGCAGCTCGAGGCCGGCGGCCTGGTGATCACACTCGCCCCCCGGACCGCCGACGCACCGGAGCGCACCCACGCCGGCCTGGTGGTCAGCTCGGAGCACTACGGCGACGTGCGGTTCACCACGCAGGTGCGCACCGTCCGCCAGCTGCGCCACGGCACCCCGGCCCCGTGGGAGGTCGGCTGGGTGCTCTGGAACTACACCGACCCGGCGCACTTCTACGCCTTCGCGCTGAAGCCCAACGGCTGGGAGCTCAGCAAGCAGGACCCCGCCTACCCCGGCGGCCAGCGGTTCCTGGCCAGCGGGCCGGCGCCGCGGGCCCGCCTCGGCAGCTGGCACACGGTGGAGGTGATCCACGACCGGGACTCGATGACGGTGTCCGTGGACGGCGTCCCCACGGTGCGGATGCAGGACACCGAGCGCCCCTACGTCTCCGGTGCCGTCGGCCTGTACTGCGAGGACTCCGTCGTGGAGTTCCGCGGGTCCGGCGCCCGCCACCTGCGCCCGACCGACCAGCCGCCGTTCTGACCGGCCGCCGTTCCGGCTGGCGCCGACCGGCCGCCGTTCGGAGCGGCGGCCCCCGAGCACCCGCCTCTCGGCGCGGTGGAGTTCAGCCGTTCACAAACGATCAAGAATGGGAGGATTCGACATGACCGACAGCTCTGACGGTCGCACGGTGCTGCTCGTGTACGGCACCAGACCCGAGGCGATCAAGATGGCTCCGGTGGTCCATGAACTTGGACGGACCGGCCCGCTGCGGCCGGTCGTGGCCGTCACCGGCCAGCACCGGTCCATGCTCGACCAGGTCAACGACCTCTTCGGCATAGTTCCCGACTACGACCTCGGGATCCTCCGGGACCGGCAGTCGCTGGCCGGGGTGACCACCCGCTCGCTCGGCGGCCTGGAGTCGGTGATGGCCGAGGTGCGCCCGGACGTCGTGGTCGTCCAGGGCGACACGACGACGGCGTTCACCGGTGCCCTCGCCGCGTTCTACCAGGGCCTGCCCGTCGTCCACATGGAAGCCGGGCTGCGCACCGAGGACCCGGCCTCGCCGTTCCCGGAGGAGATCAACCGCCGGCTCACCTCGCAGCTCGCCGACCTGCACCTGACGCCCACGCCGTCGGCCCGGGCGAACCTGCTGGCGGAGGGCATCCGGCCGGAGTCCGTGCTGGTCACCGGCAACACCGTCATCGACGCGCTGCTGCACGTCACGGCGGCACCGCCCCCGCCGGACCGGCTGCTCGCCGAGGTCCGCCAGCGCTCGGGCGACGGCCGGCGGCAGGTGCTGCTCGTCACCGCGCACCGGCGCGAGTCGTGGGGGGAGCCGCTCGCGCGGATCGGCGCGGCGCTCGCCCGGCTGGCCGAGCAGCGGCCCGAGCTGCTGATCGTGCTGCCCGTGCACCGCAACCCGGTGGTGCGGGAGACGGTCCTGCCGCCGGTGGAGGGGTTCCCCAACATCCTCGTCGCCGATCCCGTCGACTACGCCGCCTTCGCGCACCTGATGAAGGCTGCGACGGTCGTCCTGACGGACAGCGGCGGTATCCAGGAGGAGGCGCCCAGCCTGGGCAAGCCGGTCCTGGTGCTGCGGGACAACACCGAGCGGCCCGAGGGGGTGCAGGCCGGCACCGCCTGCCTGGTCGGCACCGAGTCGAACCGGATCGTCGCGGCCGTCGACCGGCTCCTCGACGATCCCGTCGCCTACGCGGCGATGGCGGAGGCGATCAACCCCTACGGCGACGGGCAGGCGGCGCGCCGCACCGTCGCCGCGATCGCGCACCGCTTCAGCGACGGGCCCGCCCCGGACTCCTTCGTCCCGCGCCCGCGCACGATCACCATTCCCGTCCAGCCGGCCGCCCCGGGGCAGGAGCTGACCGGCTCCGCCGCCGGCCGACGAGAGGAGTCCGGAACATGACCCCGCCGCTCAGGTGGCTCCCGCGCCGGCACACGAGCCGTCCCGACGGCACCGGCCGGGGTGTCCGCCGGGGCATCAGACGCGGTGGCCGCGCGGCGACGACCGCCGGGCTGCTCGCGGTCGTGCTCGGTGCCGGCGCCGGTGCCGGTGCCGCGGCACCCGTGGCCGCGGCACCGGACGCGCCCAGACACCCGCCGCGGCACGCCCGCGCGGCCACCCCGCAGGTGCTGCCCGCCGAGGGGCGCTTCGCCTCACCGCCGGCTCCACCGGCGCCGCCGCGCACCCCGCCGCCGCGGCGGGCCGCGCGGCCCGTCCCGGGCACGAACCAGCGCCCGCCCGCGTCACCGGACGGCGCCACCGGGCCCGGGGCCGCGCCGGCGCCGTCCGGCCAGGCGACCGGGACGGGCACCCTGATCCTGTACGACACCACCGGCGCGTGGGGGTGGCTGGGCGAGCAGTACGCCATGCAGGCGGCCAACCTGGCCTCCCGGTTCGGCACCTGGCAGGCCCGTCCGGTCAGCTCGTACACCGCGGGCCAGATGTCCGCGTACGCCGCGGTGGTGTACGTCGGGTCGACCTACGACGAGCAGGTCCCGACGGCCTTCCTCACCGACGTGCTGGCGGGCAGCCGGCCCGTGGTGTGGATGTACAACAACATCTGGCAGCTCACGTCGCAGGCGCCGACCTTCCCGACGACGTACGGGTGGAACTGGTCCGGCTTCGACACGTCGGCGATCGGGACCGTCAGCTACAAAGGGACCGACCTGACCCGGTACGCGGCGAACGCCGCCGGGATCATGAACTACGCCTCCGTGGACACCACCAGGGCCACGGTGCTCGCCGAGGCGGTGCGCGGTGACGGCACCCGCTTCCCCTGGGCGCTGCGGTCCGGGAACCTGACCTACATCGGCGAGATCCCGTTCGCCTACGCCGACATGACCGACCGCTACCTCGCGGTGGCCGACATGCTCTTCGACGTCCTCGCGCCGCAGACCGCCGCCCGGCACCGCGGGCTCGTCCGCGTCGAAGACGTCGGGCCGGACGCCGACCCCGCGGAGCTGCACGCGATCGCCGACTACCTGTCCTCCGCGCAGGTAACGTTCTCGGTCGCCGTCTACCCGCGGTATGTGGACGCGAACGGCACGTACAACAACGGCGTACCGCAGGACTACACCCTCGCGTCCAGACCGGCGGTGGTCAGCGCGCTGAAGTACATGACCCAGCGCGGCGGCACACTGATCATGCACGGCTGGACACACCAGTTCTCGAACGTCGCCAACCCGTACTCGGGCGCGAGCGCGGACGACTTCGAGTTCTTCCGGGCGCATGTCGACGCCCAGGACTACGTGGTCTACGACGGACCCGTGCCCGGCGACAGCCAGACGTGGGCGACCGACCGGATGAACGGCTCGGCCGCCGCGTTCACCGCCGCCGGGCTGCCGGTGCCGACGACCTTCGAGTTCCCGCACTACGCCGCGTCCGCCCCCGACTACGCCGCGGCCCGGGCGAAGTTCCCGCGCCGCTACGACCGCGGGCTCTACTTCCGCAACCAGCTCGCCGGCGGCGCGGTGGACCACACGAAGTACGGCGGCCAGTTCTTCCCGTACCCGGTGACGGACGTCCACGGGTCCTTCGTCATTCCGGAGAACATCGGGAACATCGAGCCCGAGCCGTTCAACAACCACCCGGCGCGGCTGCCTGCGGAGCTGATCGACGCGGCCCGGCGCAATCTGGTCGTCCGGGACGGTTTCGCCAGCATGTTCTACCACCCGTATCTGGGCGTTGACTACCTGCGCCAGACCGTGGAGGGCGTGCGCGCCCTCGGATACACCTTCGTCGCGGCCGGCTCCGTCGTCGCGGGCGGGTAGATCTGACGGGCGTGGGAGTCCACCTGGGCTCCCACGCCCGTCGCTTTCACGGATCTGTTTCCGGCTTTCCCCGGACCCGCGTTTTCGCCCCGTGGTGCGCCTGTTCCCGTGGATTTCGTTCGCACGGTTCTCCCGGAGTGCTACCGCGAGGCCCGGCCGGTGATGGCGACGCGTGCGCCGAGGCCGGTCAGGTAAAGCGGGCTGCGGTCGGTGAATCCGGCGACGTCCTCCTCGCCGATGTAGAGATCGAGGTGGCGCTGCCCGCCAAGCCCCGGCGTGAACTCGTCCCGGACCTCCCACGTCCCGCGCCGCAGCGCCGCGCAGGCGTTCGGGTCGATCTCGGAGCCGTCCTCCTCGTGCCCGCAGTCCTCGACCACGAAGGTCGTGCCGGCCGGCAGGGTGGAGGAGTCGGCCGCGGCGCTGCGGAACGGGACCAGCGCCCGCCCGGCGGTGTCGACCGGGACATCGTCGATCCAGAAGCCGGAATCGTACGACCAGTTCAGCGCCGAGCCCCGCCGCGGGCCGCTGGTGATCCGCCCCGTTCCCTCCTCGCGCACCACCTGGACGAATCCGGCCGGGAACGTCCCGAGGAAATCGTTACCAAAGACGCAGTCAAGCTGGGGGCAGCCCCGCACCGTCAGAGGTGGGCCGTCATGGAAACGCTCCACGGCCGTGTAGTAGACGGTGATCTCCCAGTCGCCTTCGGGCCCGCTCGGGGGCTGGCCACCCGCCGACGGCGCACAGGCGCCCATTCCGATCAGCAGGGTTCCGGCGATTCCGGACATGGCGGAAACCGCCGCACGCCGATTCAGCCACCGGACCTTGTTCACGATGCCCACGACACGACACTGTCCCGGTTTCCCCAACGGCGGGCAACGATCTCTATCGAAAAAAGCTCCGGGCCACCGCGGAAGACCACACTGTATTTACGCCGGGGCCGGATTCAGGACGCGCACGCGGACACCAGCGGCCCGTGACTCGCCGGGACGTACCGGGACGCACCGGCCGTGCGCGGGCAGCGGCAACGGCCCCGGCGGGCCCAGGAACTCGCCCTGCCCCTGGTCCACACCGGCGGCGGTCAGCACGCGCAGCTCGTCCGCCCTCTGGATGCCCTCCGCCACGAGACACGCCCCGATCTGCCGGGAGAAGTGCACGAGCGCCTCGACGAGCGCGCGCCGCGCCGCGTCGGCACCGACGTCCGTCGTCAGCCAGCGGTTCATCTTCACGACGTCCGGCAGGATCTGCACCAGCCGGCGCAGGCTCGCGTAGGCGACGCCGACGTTGTCCACCGCGATCCGCACCCCCATGTCCCGCAGCTCGTAGAGGCGGGCGAGCGTGCCGGGCAGGTCGTGGATGCCGTCCCGTTCGGTGATCTCGACGATCAGCTGGTCGGCCGCCGTGACCGCTAGCAGCTCCCCGAGGCGGCCGGACGCGATGGTCGCCGGGGACGCGTTCACCGCGAGCGACAGCCCGCGCGGGAACCTGGGCAGCTCCGCGACCGCGGCCCGGATCGCCGCCAGCTCCAGATCGATTCCCATCCCGACCGACGCGGCGTGCGCGAACCAGCGGTCCGGCGGAAGATCACCGAAGTACGGGCCGGCGGCGCTGCGGTCGTCGGCCTCCTCACCGGCCGCCCCGCCAGCCTGGTCACCGGTCTCCTCACCGAGGTCCCCGGCCGGCTCCCCCGGCGGCGCGGGGAAGGTGGGGAAGCGGGCCAGCGCCTCGGCGCCCACGAGGCCGTGCGTCGGCAGGTCGAACACCGGCTGGAAGACCATCACCGGCCCGCCGCGGGCGATGACCCGCGCGATCACGCTCCGGATGTGGTCGTCGTCCGCCCCGCCGCGGTGCAGGGCGGACACCGCGTCCGCCACGACGTCGGCGAGCAGGCCCAGGAAGCGGGCCTCGCGGTCACCCAGGCCCGGGTCCGGCTCGGTGCTCAGCGCGCACAGCATGCCGTAGAACTCGCCGCTGTCGAGGTACACAGGCGCGCCCACGTACGAGCCGATGCCCAGCTCGCGGGTGACGGCCAGGGCGGCGGTGCGCTGATCCGCCCGGGCGTCGGGAATGACGGCGGGCAGCCGCCCGTCCAGCACCCGGGCACAGTAGGTCGCCTCCTGCTCGACATGCCTGCCGACCAGGCGCTCGACCAGCTCACCCTCCCCGGAGATCAGGTCGATGACCTGTTCGTCCCCGGTGAACCGCGACAGCCAGGCGACGTCCGTCCCGAGGTGGCGGCGGGCCAGGTCCAACACCCGGGCCACCTCGTCGGTGCGCTCGCGCACCCGCCCGCCGACGCGACGGTCCCGGCCACGCCGGCCGTCACGGCCGTCACGGCCGGCAGGTGGGTCCTGCGACCCAGCCCTGCTAGCGAAAACACTCACCAGTCCACCTCCACGGGTGTGTCCCAGGCGTCCAGCCCGGCCCGTGTGGACGCCCGCGGCGGTAGGCTTTCGCGCCATCGCCGGACTTCCGTCACCCCGTACCGTTTCCCACGGCCCGGTGTCCCGCGACCCGATGTCCCGCAGCACGGTGTCCCGCGGCGCGGTCGCGGGCGGGAAGGCCGGCTGGCTCCGCCGGCTGACGCGTCAGTGCTGGCGGCACCGCGCGGCGCTGATCACCACCTGGGTCTGTGCGGTGACCGGGATGACCATCAACGCGCTCACCCCGCTGCTACCCAGAGTGATCATCGATGATGTGATCATCGCGCGGTCCCGGCCGATGCTGCCCTGGGCCGGGCTGATGCTGCTGGCCGGGATCGCCGCCTACCTCCTCCTCATGGTGCGCCGGCGCTGCGGAGCCCGCATGACGCAGGAGGTCACGCACGACCTGCGGACAGCGATGTTCACCTCGCTCACCCGCCTGGACGGCGCCGGCCAGGACTCCCTGGAGATCGGCCAGGTGATCGGCCGCAACACCTCGGATCTGACCCGGGTCCAGAACCTGCTCACCCGTACCCCCACGGCACTCGGCGGCCTTGTGGCGCTGGCCGTCTCGCTCGGGGCGATGGTGGTCCTCTCCCCGCGGCTCACCGCCGTCGCGCTGGTGACCCTGCCGGTGCTCGGCGCGCTCTCCCTGACCAGTCGCGTGACGCTGTTCCCCGCCTCCTGGTACGCGCAGCAGCAGGAGGCGGCGGTCGCCGGGGTGGTGGCGGCGACGGTGTTCGGCGTGCGGGTCGTCAAGGGCTTCGGGCAGGAGGAACGCGAGCTGAACCGGCTGGAGGCGGTGGCCGCCAGGCTGTTCGCCCACCAGCTGCGCGTGGTGCGCATCGACAGCCGCTTCGCGCCGTCGATCCGGGCCGTGCCGTCGCTGGGGCAGATCGCGATGCTCGCCTTCGGCGGCGCGCTCGCCGTGCACGGCCAGCTCTCGCTCGGCACCTTCATCGCGTTCGCCACCTACCTGACCAGGATCAACCAGCCGATCCGCAACCTGGTCGCGCTGGTGACCCTGGCCCAGCAGGCGCGGGCCAGCGCCGAGCGGATCTTCGAGGTCATCGACACCGGCCCCACCGTCGTCCAGCGCCCGGACGCGGCCGACCTCGACGTCGCCGAGAACAGCGACGTCGCCGAAGACCCCGCGGACGGGCCGGCGAAGGTGCGGCCTGCCCAGGCCCGGCCGGTGCCGGGTGCCGCGGCCGTCGAGTTCGACGACGTCTCGTTCGGTTACCAGGACGGCCGGCCGGTCCTGGACGGCTTCCGGCTGGCGGTGGCGCCCGGCGAGACGGTCGCGCTCGTCGGCCGCTCCGGCTCCGGCAAGTCCACCGTCGCGGCGCTGCTCAGCCGCTTCTACGACCCGTCCGCGGGCGTCGTGCGGGTGTACGGGCACGACGTGCGCGATCTGACGCTGACGAGCCTGCGCGGGCTGATCGGCGTCGTCGGCGACGACGGCCTGCTGTTCTCGACCAGCCTGTGGGAGAACATCGCCTACGGGTGCCGGGACGCCCCGACCGCGACGGTGCTCGCGGCGGCGCGCGCGTCGCGGGTCGACGAGTTCGCCACCGACCTGCCCGAGGGCTACCGGACCAGGGTCGGCGAACGCGGCCTGACGCTCTCCGGGGGCCAGCGCCAGCGCGTCGCGATCGCCCGGGCGATCGTCGCCGACACTCCCGTCCTCGTGCTGGACGACGCGACGTCCGCGATCGACGCGGAGGTCGAGGCGGAGATCCACCGGGAGCTGCGGACGGTCACCTCGACCCGGACGACACTGCTGATCGCCCACCGCCGGGCGACGCTGCGCCTGGCCGACCGGATCGGGGTCGTCGAGCAGGGCCGGATCCTCGACATCGGCACCCACGACGAGCTGATCGCGCGCTGCGCCGCCTACCGCGACCTGATCACCCCGGACGACCCGGCCGACCAGGACGATCCGGCCGACCAGGGCGATCCGGGTGACTTCGCGGCCCCGCGGCCCCGCGAGCCCACGGAAGCGACCACACCCACCGAGACCCCGGTGCCGGACATCCAGGCCGCCGCCGTTCCCGAACTGGAAGGACTGCCGGCGGCGCTGCGGCGCCGGGTGCTGGCGCTGCCGCCCGCCCTGGACACCCCGGACCTGGACCAGGAGGTCGTCCGCGCCCGCGACCCCCGCTTCGGGCTCGCCGCCATCGGCCGGCTGCTGTGGGCCTCGCTCACCATCGCCTGGCTGCTGCTCGTCATCGACAGCCTCACCACGCTGGCGCTGCCCATCCTGATCCGGCACGGCATCGACGAGGGCGTGACGGCCCGCTCGCTGCCGGTGGTACTCGGCACCGCCGGGGTCGGCGTCGCCGTCATCGCCGTCTTGTGGAGCGCGCACACCGCCCAGATCCGGGTGGTCGGCCGTCTCGGCGCACGGGTCGGCTACCTGCTGCGGGTGAAGCTGTTCGCGCACCTGCAACGCCTCGGCCTCGACTTCTACGAACGCGAGGCCAGTGGACGGGTGATGACCCGCCTCACCTCGGACGTCGACCAGATCGCCGACTTCATGCGGAGCGACGCCGCGTCATCCGCCGTCTCCGTTCTGACGGCGCTGGGCATCGCGATCGCCCTGGTCGTCATCGACCCCGGCCTCGCACTGGCCGTGTTCGCGCTGGTCCCGCCACTCGTCATCGGCACGGTGTTCTTCCGCGGACGGGCCGCGCGGGCGCACGCCGACGCCCGCGAGAGCCTGGCCGAGCTCACCGCCGAGCTACAGGAGAACGTCACCGCGATACGGGTCGTCCAGGCGTTCCGCCGCGAGCCCGACACCCTCGACCGTTACCGCGACCGCAGCGCCACCTACCGCGACCAGCGGTTACGCGCCGTCCGGTACCTCGCCTACTACTTCCCCTACATCCAGTTGCTGTCGACGGCGGCGAGCGTGGCGGTGCTGCTCGTCGGCTCCGGGCGGGTACACGCCGGGACGCTGACCATCGGCGCGCTCGCCGCCTACCTGCTCTACATCGAGCTGTTCTTCGCGCCGATCCAGGATCTCGCCGAGGTGTTCGACGAGTACCAGGCGGTCATGGTGGCGCTGGGGCACGCCCGGGAGCTGATGGCCGTCCAACCCGTGCCGGCGGACACCCCGCACGCGCGGCCGGTCGAGCGGCTGCGCGGCGAGATCAGCCTCACCGGCGCCGGCTTCACCTACCCGGGCTCCGCCACGGCCGCGCTGCGGGAGGTGAACGTCACCATCCCCGCCGGCCAGACGGTGGCGCTGGTGGGCCGGACGGGCTCGGGCAAGTCGACCCTCACCAAGATCATAGCTCGCTACTACGACCTCACCGAGGGCACGCTGCGCGTCGACGGCGTCGACGTCCGCGGGTACGCGTTGGCCGACTACCGGCGGCGGCTGGGCCCGGTGCCCCAGGAGGCCCACCTGTTCGCGGGCACGGTCCGCGACGCGATCGCCTATGGACGTCCCGACGCACCGGACGAGCAGGTCAGAGCGGCCGCGCGCACCGCGGGGGCCGAGGAGATGATCGCCGGGCTGCCCGGCGGCTACGGCTACCGGGTGCGCGACCAGGGCCGCAACCTCTCCGCCGGCCAGCGCCAGCTCCTCGCCCTCGCCCGCGCCCACCTCGTCGGGCCGGACATTCTCCTGCTCGACGAGGCCACAGCGGCCCTCGACCTCGCCTCCGAGGCCGCGGTCGCCCGCGCCGCGGCCGAGGTCGGGCGCTCGCGCACCACGGTGGTGGTCGCGCACCGGCTGACCACCGCCGCGCGCGCCGACCGCGTGCTGGTGCTGGACGGCGGCCGTCTCGTCGAGGACGGCACGCACGGCGCGCTGATGGCGGCCGGCGGCCACTACGCCCGCCTGTGGGCGGCCTACGCGCACGAGCACCGCCTGGACGTCTCGTAGGAGGCCGGGCCCCGTCCCGGGACTGTGAGCACCGCGCCGCCCTGCCGCCACCACCCTTCCGAGGAGAAGAGCCAGGACCCTCCCCGATGTGCTAGACCCGCGTCGACTCAGGGGGAGCCGACGGGTAACCGAGCGCCCGCGCGCCTTCTGGACCGTCAGGGATGCCCTGGTACCACAGCCGGCAGATCTGCGCCCACTGGCGGCGTTCCGCGCCGAATGACGTCGCTCTGGTCCAGCCGACCGCGTCGATCACAAGACCGCGGTGCAGGTCGAACGCCGATCTCACGAGCTCGGCGTACGGCGCCGCGCTTCTGAGCAGGCCCCGATGCGCGGCCCAGCTCACGGCGGACCCGAGCGCCAGGCAGAGCAGCGGCGCGTGCCACGGCAGGGTCAGCGCCGCGACGGCCGTGCCGCTGACCGTGAAGAGCAACGCGAGGGTCAGCGACGCGACCGCGCCGTCGACGCGTGTCTTGGACACGGCCAGCTCGGTCCTGAAGTCAGGCGGCAGCACCGCGTACAGGCGTGGCCAGACGACCGCCGAATCAATGCGGTATCGCTGGAAGGCGTGGGTCTCCGAGCTTCGCATCATGTTACCGAGAGCGGACGGCATTACCCACTGGGCCAGGGGCGGGTAACGCGAGTACCGAAGCGGCGATCCTGCGAGCAGCCTGTCGAATATCCGGAGGTGACGGGTCCGTTGGCGCTCCCCGATTACACGCAACGGCCCACGCAGGGCGTAACCCTGGTACATCCGCAGCAGGCCGTGTATCTGGCCGGCCAGAGCCATCGCCCCGGTGACCAACGCGGCGACGGTGACGGTGACGAGCGCGGTCTTCTCCGTACCGGAACGGGCGTACCACCAGGTCGCGGTGTCCGTCCAGCCGATCGCGGAGATGACGAGGAACCCGTTGGCCGCAAGGAAAACGAGCACCTGCAGGAGAGCGCTGCGGACGAACCGCGGGTCCAGCAGGGTCGCGATCTGGTCGAATAACGAAGTCATTGCCGTCCTAGTCCCAGCTCACCGCAAGAACATGACCGGAGACGCAGTAGGTGATCGTCTCGACGAAGATGGTGACATGGTTGACCACACCGCAGACCGCGCAGGTCAGGGCCGTCGACACCGCCTCGGCCAGCGGGTCGCCGACCAGACGTCCGTCCACTGCCGGCGCGGTGAACACCGGACCCGGGACCTGGGTTCCGGTCCACTCGCCCGCGGGAGCGCCTTGAACCGGGACGGACCACTCCGAAGGCGAAGGGATTCTGCGCCCGGATAGATCACTCGTCCATGAATCGCCCAGTTCCGGGACGATGCCGGAGGTCGGGGAAACCCTGAGGCCCGACGTGGGGGGAGCCGGTTCCACATGGTGATGTACATGCTCCAGCAACAGGGCAAGTACGGTGGAAATGTCAGGGCGGCGAGCGGGCTCGGCCGCCAGCGTCCGGCCGACCAGGACCCTGAGGTCGTCCGGGAGACTGGCCGGCGTATTCTCCGGTGCCGGGTCCTCGAATGTGTAGTCGCCCGTCGCCGCGAAGACGACAACCGCTCCCCAGCCGAAGACATCGACCGCCTTTGAAACCGTTCCCGACGCCGCACGCTCGGGAGCCATGAATCCCCGGGTTCCCGAACGAAATCCCTCAATGATTCCCGCCGGGGGAATGATCTGGGCCGTCCCGAAGTCGACGAGCTTCGGACCGACTCTCGACATTATGATGTTCGAGGGCGTGACGTCGAGGTGAGCGAAGCCGGCTGCATGGACCGATTCGAGCGCCATGGCCAAAACAGTCGCGACCTGTGCGACGTCCGCCGTCGGGAGCGCCCCGGATTCGGCCACCAGCTCACGCAGAGTGCGACCCGGGATGTACTCGTAGGCGATCCACCACCGGCCCGGGCCCAGCTCCGCGTCCAGTACCACCGCTGTACAGGTCGTCGGGACGCGGCGCGCGATCACGAGCTCGCTCTCGAAGTTCGACCGGAGCATCACCGGGTCGTCCGAATCATTCTTGAGGACCTTCACCGCGGCTCGCTGACCGTCCGGCCGCTGTCCAAGAAAGACGACGGAGGACCCGCCCTCACCGAGCCTGCCGAGAAGCAAATACGGCCCGATCCTCGTGGGATCAGACGGCAGCAGTTCCAGTTCCGGGGTCGCGGTCATCGGCTTCCCGCCCCCAAACGGCCAGCTCATCTATGCCGCCGACCCGGCGTGGCACCGGCACCACGAAAGTGTAGCGATCTGCGCTGCTCTCCCACCAGCCTGCCTTGCCACTCCCCGCTTCCCCTGCCACCGCGGCAGACATTCCCATCGAGACATGACGAAGCGGATCTCGAGGGTGCCGGCGAACGGCCACACCTGGTGGACCCACCCTGATGCGGCGCTAGCTGTGGGAGGCGAGGAACTCCCAGATGACCCGGGTCGCGTCGGGGGCGTCCGGAGCGTCGTCGGCGCGTGGGCGGATCTTCGTTCCACCCGGCCAGGCGTGCCCGCCCCCGCCGACGCTGTAGAGGACGACGTCGGCGCCCCGGGCGCATCCTGAGTAGGTCGTGCGGATCACGGTGCCGTCCGGGACGGCCGACGGCTCCGGCACCCAGGGCCCTCCGGGCCCGACGGTTCCGCCCGGGACGGGGCCGCCGGGCCCGTCGACCCCCTCGGCCTCGGGCGTTGCTCCGCACGCGTTGTGCTCGGCCCAGAACTGGATGGCGTAGGCGACGGACTGGTCCACCCGGTCGTTCTCGGTGCCGACCCCGCGCCCCGTGGACCGCCCGCCCGCGTAGGGGACGTTGTCATCGGCGGTGCCGTGGATGGCCAGTACAGCCACGGGCCGCGTGGGCTGGCAGCCGTCCACGTTCATGGCCCCGGCCACCGGGGCGATGATCGCGACCCGCGCCGAGAGCTCGCAGCCGATCCGGTAGCTCATCATGGCTCCGTTGGAGAGCCCGGTGACACCGACCCGATCCAGGTCGACGGGATACCGCTCGGCGAGGTCGTCGAGCAGCGCGCCGATGAAGGCCACGTCGTCGATGTCGTTGTCACGGGCGAATCCACAGCAGTTGCCGGCGTTCCAGGTGAGCAGGCGACCACCCGCGCGGGCCGTTCCGTCGGGGTAGACGGCGAGGAAGCCGGCCTCGTCGGCGAGCTCGCTGAACCCGGTCTGCCGCTCGGTGAGCTCCCCGTTGCCTCCGCCCCCGTGCAGGACGATCATCACCGGCAGGTCGACGCCCCCCGCCGCCGGGACGTGCGCACGGTAGGAGCGCTCACGCCCGTCCACGGTCAGGGAGCGCACGACGGTGCCGGCCGCCGCGGCCCCCGCTGCCGACGGGGCCGCCGGGCTGCCCGGGATCACCGGCCCGCCGCGCTGGCAGCCGCCGGCCAGCAGCACGGCAACGAGGCCGAACCCGACAACCGCGAACGATCTGACGCGCATGTCACCTCCCGGACCCCAACCGGCCGGCACGGCCGCCGGCCGCCGACTGGGCGGACGGTAGCCGGCCGAGATCTGAGGGAGGTGTGAATCCGCGGGTCAGACGGCGGCGGCCACCCGGCGGCGGCGGGCGATCTCGGAGAGGGCGATGCCGGCCGCGACCCCGGCGTTCAGGGACTCGACCTGGCCCGCCATCGGGATGCGCACCCGCAGGTCGCAGCACTCGCCGACAAGCCGGGACAGGCCCTTGCCCTCCGAGCCGATCACCAGCACCAGCGGGTCGGTGGCCACCTGCAGCTCGTCCAGGGAGACCTCGCCGTCCGCCGCGAGGCCCACGACGAACAGGCCCGACTCGGCGAACGAGCGCAGGGTTCGGGTGAGGTTCACCGCGCGCGCGACCGGCAGCCGCGCGGCGGCACCCGCGGACGTCTTCCACGCGGCGGCCGTCACCCCGGCGGCGCGCCGCTCCGGCACGACGACGCCGCTCGCGCCGAACGCCGCCGCCGAGCGGACGACCGCGCCGAGGTTACGCGGATCGGTGACCCCGTCGAGGGCGACGACCAGCCCGGGCGCCGCGGCCCGCGCGGCGGCGAGCACGTCGTCGGGGTGGGCGTACTCGAACGGCGGGACGGACAGCGCGAGGCCCTGGTGGGGCGCGGTGCCGCACAGGCGGTCGAGCTCGAACCGGCCGATGTCGACCACGGCCAGCCCGGCCCGGCCGGCGAGGCGCCGGGCGTCGGCGATCCGCTCGTCGAAGTCCAGGCCGCCGGCGATGTACAGGGTGGTGGCGGGCACGCCGGCCCGCAGGGCCTCGACGACCGCGTTGCGCCCGACCACGAGCTCGTCGGTCTCGACCCGCCGCGAGCCGTACGCCCCGGGCGCCCCCACCCCGCCGTGACCGCCATGCGCCCCGTTACCGCCGTGACCGCTGTGACCACCTGAGCGCCCGGCACCGGCGGCGCCGGCCGATCCGCCGGTGCCCCGCTCGGCCCGGGGGCGGTCGCGCTCGTCGGCCGCCTGGCCGCCCGGGCGCTTCGCGGCCGCCCGCGTGCCGGCGGCGCTCACGGCCGCGCGCCGCTGCGCCGGATGGCCTGGACGCATCTCGGCCGGCGGCGTCGCGCCCTTGCCCTGCAGCGCCTTGCGGCGCTGGCCGCCGCTGCCGACCGCCGCGCCCTTGCGGTGGGAGCCAGCCTTCGCGGCCCGGCCTCCCTGACCGCCGCGGGCGATTCCTCGGCCGCCTCGACCCTGGCCACCGGCCATAACAGTCCACCTCGTCACTAGCCCGTCGGGTCGTGAACCCGCCCGGCGAGCCCACGATCGTCCGACCGGGTCAGCTGGCCGTCGGCGGCCACGCCGCGACGCCGGTCGTCCATCAACGGTATCCGTAATGGGCACATCACACGGCGGGCGCCGCCGCCAGGCGAAGACGGCAGACGAAGACGGCAGGGCACCGGCCGACGAGCAGACGAGAAGTCCGGCCACGGAGCAGGCGACCGAACGGGCCACAGCGACGACCACAGACCGCACCAGTTCAGCGAGACGGTCCGCGAGCCGGCTGCAGGCTACCTATCCTCGGTAGCAGGGACGTCCCCCGGCCGCGGGGCCCCGTCCACATTCGGGGCCGGCCGCTCCGGCGGTGCCGTCGGGCGGGCCACACCGCCCGGTGGAGGTGGCCGCGCGTATGGACAGGAGGCGCATGTACAGCGGGCGGATGAACAGCGTCTCCCGGCCCGGTCGCGGGCGGTGAGCCGGTGCCCTCTCCCGGCACAGACGATCTCGACGCCGCCCTGCGGGCGCTCGAGGAGACCGTCGCGGCCCAGGCGGGCGTCCTACTCGACCTGGAGAACAGCCCCGAACGTGCGCTGCTCGACCCGGCGCCGCTGAGTGGCGTCACCCGGGCCGAGGCACTCGCCGTGATCGCCGTCCTGGCGGACGTCTGGCGGGCCTACGCGGCCCTGCGCGACGTCACCGAAGCCGCGCGGAGCCTGCGCGGCCGGCGCTCCCGGGTGGACGCGAGGACCCTGACGGAGCTCACCGCGCTGCTGTACGGCCCCTCGGTGCCGGACATCCTCCCGCAGACGAAGATCCTTCCGGCGCCGGAGATCGGCCCGGTGGCACAGATCCGCCGGGTGGCACAGATCCGCCCGATCGCGGAGATCGGCCCGGAGCGGGTGCGTCCGGAACAGGTGCGTTCCGGGCAGGTGCACCCGGCCGAGCTGGCACGCCGGGTGGACGCGGCCGTCGCCGCGGTGCGGGGGCGGATGCGGCTGATCCTCGGCGTGCGCAACGCGCTGCTGGCCGAGATCGCCGCCGGCAGCCGGGCCGTCGCCGAGACGAGCGTGCTCGCGGCCCGGCTCGGTCTCGCGCCCGGTGACGCCGGGCTGGTCGCGGCCCGGCGACTGCTGGCGGAGCTCTCCGCCGCGGCGCGCTCCGATCCCCTGGGGGTCCCTCCGGGGCTGCGCGCCCGTACCGAGGCCGCGGTCGCCGCGGCCACGCGCTCGACTGGTGATCTCGCCCGACGCCATGACAGTCTCGACGCCGACCTGGCCGCGGCGGGCGCGCTGCTCGCCGAGATCACCCGACTGGACGACACCGCCCGCCGCGACGTCGGGCTCGCTACCGGCCGCATCCGCGGGCTGGGGCCGCTGTACCGCCTGGCGGACAACTGGCGGGACGACCAACAGCATGGCCTGGCGCCCTGGCTCATCCGGCTGCGCGCGCAGGCGGCCGCGGGCCGTTGGAAGGAGTCGAGCCGGGGGCTGGCCCGCTGGCTGGAGGTGGCCGAGGCGACCCACCTCGCAGCCCAGCGGATCGCCGGCGCGAACGGCGCCGCGCTGCGCCGGCGGGAGGAGCTGCGCGGCCTGCTCGGCGCCTGGGAGGCCAAGGCGGCCCGGCTGGGCCTCACCGCGGATCCGAGACTGCTCCCGCTCGCCCGCGCCGCCCGCCGCGAGCTGTACTCGGCGCCGACCGATGTCGAGCGCGCCGCCGGCCTCGTCAACGACTTCGGCGCCGCCCTCGCCGCCCGGGACGGCTCGCCCGCGCGACCGGCACCGCCGCGGCGACCCGCGCAGCGGGACCGATCCGGTACGCGCACCCACCCGATCCCGCCCCCGCAGACCACTCCGCACCCGCGACCGGCACCGGCCGCCTCGACCACGCGGCCCATCCAGGCCACGCCCTCCGCTCCGCCCGCGCCTCCCGCTGAGCTTGCGCGCCTCGCCCAGCCCACGCCTCCTGGTCAGTCCCCGTCCCCCGTTCAGTCCGCGCCCTCCGCACGGCCCAGGCATCCCACCCAGCCCACGTGGCCGGCACGGCGCACCCGGGCCAGGCGGCCCGCGGGGAGCGCCGGGGGCGGGAAGCCGGCCGGGATCGGGAGCTCCACCCGTCCCGAGGCGGTGACGTGACCCGCGGGCATTCGGTTCGCGGGCGCGACCGGGGCACACCGCGTGAGCCGGCCGCACGCTGCCCCGTCTGCGCCGGGCCGATCGGCTGCGGGCGGCTCGGGCTGCCCGCCCGGGACCGCGGCTTCTGCCCGCGCTGCCGGACCCCCTACTCCTTCGCGCCCCCGCTGCGCGCCGGGGACGTCGCCGGCGGCTACGAGATCGTCGAGTGCCTGGCCGAAGGCGGCCCCGGGCCCGCCGGTTGGGTCTTCTCAGCGGTCGACCTGCGCGGCGTGGCGGGCGCCGCCGAGACCACCGGCACGGGCGACCCGACAGGCCCAGGTGGCCCAGGCTCCGGCGGTGGCGTCCCGGGGCGGCTGGTGGTGCTCAAGAGCGTGCGCCGCGGTGGGATGCGCCCGCCCGCGCGGCTGGGCCTGCGCCCGGGCCGCCGGCTGCCGCCCGACCCGCCGCTGCGACATCCGGCGATCGTCGAGACGCTGGGCGAGGTCCGCCACGACGGCGTCGTCTACGCGGTGATGGAGCTGGTGAGCGGCCCGTCCCTGGCGGATCTGCTCCGGTCCCGGCGGGCGGCGCGCGGCGGGGCGCCGGCGCCGCTACCCGTTCCGGAGGCGGTCGCCGGGGTGCGTCGGCTGCTGTCCGCGCTGGAGTACGTCCACGACCGCGGGTACGTCTTCTGCGACCTGGCACCGGGAAACGTGGTGTGGGGCGGCGACCGGGTGACGCTTATCGATCTTCAGGCGATCCGTGAACCCGGGCGGCGCGGCGGCACCTTCCATGTGACGGCCGGTTTCGACGCCCCCGAGCTGACGGTGAGCCCCCCGTCGGTGGGTTCCGACCTCTACGCTCTCGGCAGGCTGTTGGCAACCGCGGTACTCGACTTCCCGAACAGAGCGTCAACCTACCGATACACCCTTCCCGCCCAGGAGGTCGACCAGGTGCTGGCTCGGCACGAACCGCTGCGCCGGTTCCTCCTTCGTGCCACCGCCGCCGATCCGGCGGACCGGTTCGCCAGAGCCGCCGACATGGCCCGCGAGCTCGCCGGAATCGCGGTGGACGGCGCCGCCGCGCCGGCCGTGGAAGCCGCCGCGGAGGCGAGAAACAGAGCGCCCACTAGGGAAAAGGTGGGAGAGGTGGCAGAGGTTACGGAGAGCGCCCGTGGCGAGGGCGTACTGGAGACAGAGCTCCGGCCGATCCCAGGAGCACGGGCGAGCGCTGGCACCGAAGGGGGCACCGAGATCACGGGCGTCGACGCATCTGGCGGATCATGCCACTATTCATTTCGGCGTACTTGGATTTGAGCAGGTCGACGTGATATATCCGGTCCCCACAGGACGGGCAGGAGGCACTCACCACATGGCTCCGCGCACACCGCCCAGACTCGCTGTCCCCGGCGGGCCGGTCCAGCGGCCGGTGGCCTGACTGTGGACCTCAACCCCCGGCACGGGCAGGGCTACCCCGGGCACGGCTATCCCCCCGAACGCCCGGACTCGCCGCACCCGAATGCCGGCTACGCCGAGAGCTCCACCCACCCCGGCGGATACCCAGGTGACGATCTTCCGACCGAGAGCTACCGGGCGGAGGACTTCCGAGCCGATGATCAGCCTACCGAGAGCTACACGCCGGACCAGTTCTCCGGGTCCGCCTACCCGGAGAACGGCTACGCCGACAACGGCTATGCGGAGAACGCCTATCCGGACGGCGCCTATCCCGGCGCCGGCTACCCGGCGGGCACGGGTGGCTACCGGGACGGCGACTATCACCACGAGTACCCCGAATCCGCGTACTCCGAACCCGGCTACCAGGGTGAGACGTACCCGGACGGCACCTATTCGGGCAGCGGATTCAACGAGGACGGATACGCGGAGGACACCGATCCGGCCACGATGCTCCTGGGCCAGCGCGCCGCCCCGGGCGAGGCGGACGACGACGCGCACGACGAGGTGATGCGCTGCCCGGTGTGCGCGGCGCCCAACTACCAGGACGCCCGGTACTGCGAGGCCTGCGGTTTCGCCCTGACCGGCGTCCCGGTGGCCGGCGGCGACGAGGACCACCGCGAGATCGACCTCGGCCCGCTCGCCGGCGTGTGTGACCGCGGCGTGCGGCACACCACCAACGAGGACTCGATGGGCGTGGCGATCGTCCACGGCACGCTGATCGCAGTGGTCTGCGACGGGGTCTCGACGACCCCGGGCTCCGGGGAGGCGTCCGCCGCCGCCGCGGCGACCGCGACGGCCATCCTCGCCGACGCGGTACGCGCCCACGGGCCCGGCGAGGCCGTCCCGTACGACGAGCGGCCGGCGAGCCGGGCGAACGACGTCCTCGACGTTCTGGAGGAGTACTCCGAGTACGACGAGCCGCGCACCGCTCCGCGGCGGATCTCCGGTGGTTTCGGCCCGGACGAGGCCGACATCGCCCTGCAGCGGGCCGTGGAGGCCGCCCAGGCCACGATCGCCCAGCTCAGCGCGGCGGAGGGCCGGATGGCGCCGTCCTGCACCTTCGCGGCGGCGATCATCACGCCGCCGTCGGTGGACGGCCCCGGCATGGTGACCGTCGGCTGGGTCGGCGACAGCCGCGTCTACCTGCTCGGCCCGCGCTGGTGCGAGCGGCTCACCGCGGACGACACCTGGGCGGCCGAGGCGGCCCGGGCCGGGCTCATCCCGGCGTCGGAGGCGGAGACCCACCGGCGCGCGCACACACTGACGCGCTGGCTCGGCGGCGACGCCGAGGACGTCACCCCGCACACCGCCGCCTTCCCGATCGAGACCCCGGCCACCGTCCTCGTCTGCAGTGACGGCCTGTGGAACTACTCCTCGCGCCCGGACGTCCTCGCCGCGCTGGTGAACCAGCTCGAGCCGAGCGCGTCCGCGCTGGACGTCTCCCGCCACCTCATCGACTTCGCCATCGACCAGGGCGGGCACGACAACATCACCGTGGTCGCGGCGAGGGTGACGAGCTGACGATGCCGCCGCGCCCGCAGGCCGCCCGCCGTGTCCGCGGGCGGGGCCGCTCCAGATCCGGCTCCGGCTCCCGGCGGCGCTGCCGCGCCCGGGCCGCGGCGGGCGGATGAGCGCGTTCACGGCGAAGGTGTACCAGAACGAGTTCCTGCCGGTCGGTGGGACCCAGGTACACGCGGTGATCACGGTGACCTCGACGGGCGCCCCGGCCGCCCCCCCGATCGCGGGCCGGCCGACCGGGCGTCCGGAGCAGGCCATGGTCATCCTGCTCGACTGCTCCGGCTCGATGGCGAACCCGCCCGCGAAGGTCACCCAGGCCCGCCGCGCCGTCCGGGCGGCGCTCGACAGCCTGCCCGACGGGGCGTGGTTCGCGGTGGTGCGCGGCACCGGCTCCGCCGCGATGGCGTACCCGCGCTCGCCCGAGCTGGTTCCGGCGTCCGCGGCGACGCGGGCGGCGGCCTGCCACGCGGTGGACGCGCTCGAGCCGCACGGCGGCACCGCCATGGGCCGCTGGCTGCGGCTGGCGAACGACCTGCTGGCGACCCGGCCCGACGCCATCGGCCACGCGCTGCTGCTCACCGACGGGCAGAACGGCGAGATGGAATCCGAGCTGCTCGGCGCCGTCGACGCCTGCCAGGGCCGGTTCCAGTGCGACTGCCGAGGGGTGGGCACCGACTGGCGGGTGGAGGAGCTGCGGGCGATCGCCACCGGCCTGCTGGGGACGGTGGACGCCGTCCCCGAGCCCGCCGGCCTCGCGGCCGAGTTCGAGCGGATCGTGGCCACCGCCCTCGACCGGGCCACCGACCGGGTCTCGCTGCGGCTGTGGACGCCCACCGGTGCCTCGCTGGACTTCCTGCGCGAGGTCACCCCGGACCTGCGGGACCTCACCGGCTCCGGCCGGGCCGTCGACGACCACTGCACGGACTACCAGACCGGGGCCTGGGGGATCGAGTCCCGGGATTACCACCTGTGTGTCCGCCTACCGGCCCGCGAGGTCGGCACCGAGGTCCTGGCGGCCCGCGTAAGCCTCGTCGTCGACCACCAGCCGACGTCATCCGCGCTGGTACGCGCACTGTGGACGGATGACACGGCACTGGCCACCCGGGTCAACACGGAGGTTGCGCATTACACCGGTCAGGCCGAGCTGGCCAGGGTCCTGGCGGACGGGCTGGAGGCCCGTCAACAGGGAGACGACGTCACTGCCACACTGAGGCTTGGGCGGGGAGTACAGATCGCGCTCGCGTCGGGCAACGAAGCAACCTACCGCCTCCTACAGAAGGTGGTTCACATCGACGATCCCACAACGGGTACGGTTCGTCTGAAGAAAAACGTCGAGAAGATGGACGAGATGGTCCTCGACTCGAGGTCAACCAGGACTGTCCGGGTGAACAGGTGATCAGGTGAGCGCACGCTGCCCGGAGGGGCACCTGTCGCACGATCCCGACTACTGCGATCAGTGCGGGCTGCGGATCGTGGGTGGTCAGGAGCGATACGGCTACCGTCAGGACGACGCCGCGCGCGGCGCCGCGTACAGCGCGGGCGCGCCGACGGGGCGTCCGGCGGACCCGTACGGGCGTCGGACGCCGGAACGGGACCCCTCGGTGCCCCCGGGGCCTTCGGGCCCCGCCGGAGCACCGGGAGGCTATGACCCGCTCGGCATCCGGCGCGCCCCGGCCGACGCGCCAGGCGTGGCGGATCCGCCGCGTGGCGCCGGCCGCGGCGGCGACCCCTACGGGGGCTACGGCCGCGAGGGATACGCCGAGGAGCCGCGCTCCGGACGGTCGTACCCGGCGGCGGACCCGTACAACCGCGACGGGTACGGGCGCCCCGCCGACGAGCGGGCCCGGCCTGACGAGCGGGCCCGGCCCGACGAGCGGGCCCGGCCCGACGAGCGGGCCCGGCCCGACGAGCGGGCCCGGCCCGACGGCCGCGGCGAACGGCCGCGGGATGGGCTCGACCCCTACGGCCGTGAGCGCGACGACCGCGGCGGTGCCGGCGGCTTCGGCGGCCGCGACGACCGCACCCCGCCCGGGTACGGGCGGGACGACCGCGGCGGTGCCGGCGGCTTCGGCGGCGGGCGTGGCGAGCCGGATCCCGCCGGCTACCCTCGCGCCCGCGACGACCGCGGCGGGTACGGCGCGCCCGACGGGCGGGGCGGCTACGGCCCCGGCGAGCCGGGCCGGCCGGCGCCCGAGGCCGACGACCGGCGCGGCTACCGTGACGACGGCTACGGCCCGAACGGCGGCGGCTACGGTGCGGACCCGCTCGGCGTGTCGGCCGCCGGCGCGACCCCGGTACCGGCCCCGGCCGGCACCCGCGACCGCTACGCCCCCGCCCCCTGCCCGAACTGCCGCTCGCTGAACGAGCCGTCCGCGCGGTTCTGCGAGACCTGCGGGCTCGACTTCAGCACCGGCCAGCTGCCCGCTCCGGCGGGCGCGGTGCCCGTCGACGACGCGGGCGTGACCTCCCGGCAGACCGGGTCACGGCGCGGCGCCGAGGCCCGCCACTCCACCGACCCGCGGATGGCCGACCCGCGCCGCGCCGACCCGAGGCTCGACGATCCCCGGCTCGGCGACCCGCGCGCGGCCGATCCCCGGATGGGCGGCGACCCGCGAACCGGCTCCCGTGGCCGCGAGTGGGACGATGCCGGTCCCGGTGGCACGTGGGAGGCCGTCATCGAGGCGGAACGCGAGTACTACGACAGCGGTGACGACCACCGCGTGCCGTTCCCCGCGTTCTACCCGCGCCGCGTCTTCGTCCTGACCGAGTCGCAGATGCTGATCGGCCGGCGCAGCGAGTCGCGCGGCATCCACCCCGAGATCGACCTCTCGGGAGCACCGGAGGACCCGGGCATCTCCCGGGCGCACGCGACCCTGGAGCGGATGCCCGACGGCACGTACGCCGTGCGTGACCCCGGCTCGACGAACGGAACCCGCCTCAACGACGAGCCGGACCCGATCGAGCCCGGCCGTCCGATCCCCCTGCGCGACGGCGACCGCGTCTACGTGGGTGCCTGGACGAGGATCACCGTCCGCGCGCAGTAAGCCCCACCTGGCGGGGCCGCCCGGCTTGGACACCGGGCGCCCCCGCCAGCCCCACCGGCTTCTCGCGGGGCCCTCGCTGGCTCCTCGTCGGGGCCTCCGCCGGGCTACCCCGCTGAAGCGTGGTGCGCCAGCAGCACATGGACTGGCTCAGGCGACTCGCCTCGACGACGGGCCACGCGGATGGCCGGCCGGCCCGGATCTCGCCCCAGGCGGGCCGGCGGCCCGTTGCCTACGTGAGGTGCCAGCGCTGCCCTTCGGGCGTGTCCTCGATGACCACACCGGCCGCCGCGAGCCGGGAGCGGATGGAGTCGGCCTCGCTGTAGTCCCGCCGGGCCCTGGCCGCCGAGCGCAGGTCCAGCAGGACGTCCATGACGCCGTCGAGCGCGGGGCGCAGCTCGGCGCCCGCCGTCGGCCACTGCTCGACCGGGTCGAGCCCGAGGACGGTCAGCATCCGGCGGGCGACGTCCACCCAGCCGGCCAGCTCGCGGCTGTGGGTCTTCGACAGCACCTGGTTGCCCCGGCCGACCACGCCGAACAGGGCGGCCAGCGCGCGGCCGACACCGAGGTCGTCGTCCAGCGCCGCGGCGAACTCGGCCCAGGCCCCGTCCGCGTCCGCAGCCTCGGTGCCCGCCACGCGATCGGCCTCGGCGGCAAGCGCCGCGGCCTCCGCCGGCCCGCCCAGGATGTCCAGGGCGTTGCGGACGAACGTCTCGATCCGGTCGTGCGCCGCCGCGGACTCGTCCAGGGTCTGCTCGCTGTACTCCAGCGAGGAGCGGTAGTGCGCGGAGAGCAGGTGGTAGCGCAGCACCTGGGGGCGTACCGCGGCCAGCGCGTCGGTCACGAAGAACGAGTTCCCCAGCGACTTCGACATCTTGGTGCCGCCGGTGGTGAGCAGGCCCACGTGCATCCAGTAGCGCGCCATCTCGCCCGCCACGCCGGCACCCCTACCAGCCACGCCCGCACCCGCCGCGCGGGCGCCAGCCGGCACGGCGCCGCCGGAAACGGCACCTCGGGACGCCGCGCTCGCGGTCGCGGCTTCCGCGACCGCGAGCTCCGCCGCACACACGGACTGCGCCCGCTCGTTCTCGTGATGCGGGAACACCAGGTCGAGCCCGCCGCCGTGGATGTCGAACAGATCGCCGAGGTACTTGCCCGCCATCGCGGAGCACTCGAGGTGCCAGCCCGGCCGGCCGGGGCCCCAGGGAGAGGACCAGGACGGCTCACCGGGCTTCACGGCCTTCCACAGGGCGAAGTCCCTGGGGTCGGCCTTGCCCGGCTCGGACTCCGGGGACGGGTGCATCGCGGCGGGCCGCTGGTGGGAGAGCGCGCCGTAATCAGCGAACGCGCCGACGCGAAACCACACCGAGCCCGCGCCGGGATAGGCGAACCCACGCTCGACCAGGACGGCGATCATCTCGAGCATCTCGGGGATGTGCCCGGTGGCTCGTGGGGAGATCGTCGGGGGCAGGATCCCGACGGCCCGGTAGGCATCCTCGAACGCCCGGGTCTGCCGGGTGGCGAGCTCCCACACGCTCGTCCCCGCCCGCTCGGCGTTGACGATGATCTTGTCGTCGATGTCGGTGACGTTCTGGACGAACGTCACCGACAGGCCGCTCTGCGTCAGCCAGCGCCGCAGCAGGTCGAACGCGAGGGCGGTACGGATGTGGCCCACATGCGGCGGAGACTGGACGGTGGGCCCACACACGTACACGCCCACATGACCGGGGCGCTGCGGCACAAACGGCCGCACGCGCCGGGTGCGCGTGTCATAGAGGTGAAGACCCATCTGTCAAGGGTACGGCCCCGCCGCGGCGGCGGTGCCAAAGGGAGGTCCCCCGGGTCGGTCGCGGCGGGCTCAGCCGGTGGTGAGAACGCGCTCCGCGACCACCCGGATCACCAGCCGGACCTCATCCGGACCGTCCCACTGGTATGGGGACCCGGTGTACTTGGTGGCGAGCTGATCGATGAGCTCCTTGCCGCCCTCCTCGGAGAGCGTGGCCAGCCCGCGGACCTCCACGTAGCTGTACGGGTCCCGCTGATCGAGGAACATCAGCCCGACCCGCTGGTCACGCGCGATGTCACGCTCCTTCGCGCGCCCGCGCACGGTCGACAGGAGCAGCTCATCGCCGTCCCGGGCGATCCACAGCACGGTCAGGCGAGGCGAGCCGTCGGGACGGATCGTCGCCAGCGTCACGTATGTCGGAGCATCCGCGAGCGCCCTGACCGACTCGGGAAGCCGCGCCGCCATCACACTCCTCCGGGAGTCACTCACCGGGCACACCCTCTCACTCCACCCGGGATCCAACCTACGCCGATGCCAGTCAGGCATATCCCTTTGGCCACGACTTGGCCACGACCATTTCGGACGACCGCGGGCCACTGACAGCCACAGGCACTGTCACGTGCGTCCGGTCAGACGGATCCCGCCGGGCACGGGGTAGTCGGGCGCCGGGGGCCGGGCCGGGAACGTCAGACGCGGGTGACCAGAGCCGTCGCGATGGCGGCCAGGCCCTCGCCGCGGCCGGTGAGGCCCAGCCCGTCCGTCGTCGTCGCCGAGAGGTTCACCGGGGCGCCCAGCGCCGCCGACATCGCCTCCTGCGCCTCGACCCGGCGCACGGCCATCCGCGGGCGGTTGCCCACCACCTGGACGGCGACGTTCCCGATCAGCCAGCCGCCCTCGGCGAGCAGGCGCGCGGTCTCGCCGAGCAGCGCCGCGCCGGACGCGCCGGACCACTCGGGGCGACCGGTGCCGAACACGGCACCGAGATCGCCGATGCCGGACGCGGTGAGCAGCGCGTCGCACGCGGCGTGCGAGGCGACGTCACCGTCGGAATGCCCGGCGAGCCCCGTCTCCCCGGGCCACAGCAGGCAGGCGACCCAGCACTCCCGCCCCTGCTCGAAGGGATGGACGTCGACACCTGTGCCCACCCGGGGCAGCGACGGTTCGGTCACCGCTGCCCGTCGCCGGGTGCGAACTGGGCCAGCAGGGCCTCCGCGAGGACCAGGTCAGCTGGTCGGGTCACCTTGAACGCCTCCTCAGCGCCGGGGATCGTCGTCACCGGCACCCCCAGAGCTTCCACCAGGCCGGCGTCGTCGGTGACCGGGAGGTCCCGGTTCGCGTAGGCCGTGTGCAGGATGTCCCGCCGGAAGCCCTGTGGGGTCTGCACCGCGCGCAGGACGTCCCGGGGTGGGGTCCGCACCACCCGGCCGTCGGCGTCCACCTCCTTGACGGTGTCCGTCACGGGCAACACGGGGATGACAGCGGGATGGCCGTCGAGCACCGTGGTCGCGACGGCGTCCACCAGCTTGGCGGGCGTGAGCGGCCGCGCCGCGTCATGCACGAGGACCACGCCGATGTCGTCGTCCAACGCCTCGAGCGCGGCGCGGACCGAGTCCACCCGCTCAGCCCCGCCGGGGACGACGAGCACCCGTGGGCCCAGGATCTGGCCCACCACCTCGACGAGAGTCGGCGGTGCCGCTACGACGACCTGAGAGACGAGCGTGGACGACAGGAGCGTCTCCACCGCATGCAAAAGCATCGGACGGCCCCCGAGCGGCCGCAGTGCCTTGGGCGTGCCACCGCCGAGACGCTCGCCTCGGCCCGCCGCCGGGACGAGGGCCCCGACCCGGGTGCTCACCAACTCCGGCCTCCGCGGCGAACGCGCCTGACCGCCCGGGAGATCCGGACGGGTGAGAGGCCCCCTTCCGGGGGCACTCCCACGGGGATGAAAATCCGCCGCAACCACGATTCGGTCGGAAACATCAAGCCTTCCGCTGACGTCGGACGGCGCGCACAATGCCGCCCCGGTGTTGCCGACCGCGCATGTTCGAGCCTGCCGGTATCAGCCGGCGAGAACCTCGTCGAGCATGGCTTCAGCCTTGTCCTCATTGGTTCCCTCGGCGAGCGCGAGCTCGCTGACGAGAATCTGCCGCGCCTTGCTGAGCATGCGCTTCTCACCCGCGGAAAGACCGCGTTCACGATCACGCCGCCAGAGATCACGAACCACCTCGGCGACCTTGTTCACGTCACCCGAGGCGAGCTTCTCGAGATTGGCCTTGTACCGCCGGGACCAGTTGGTCGGCTCCTCCGTGTGCGGGGCGCGTAGCACCTCGAACACACGCTCCAGGCCGTCCTGACCGACGACGTCACGCACCCCGACCATGCCGACGTTGTCGGCTGGAACGCGGACAGTGAGGTCGCCCTGGGCGACCTTCAGCACGAGATAAAGTTTCTCTTCACCCTTGATGACGCGCGTTTCAATCGCATCAATCAGAGCAGCACCATGATGCGGGTAAACAACGGTCTCGCCGACTTGGAACGCCATGTGTCACGTGCCCCTTCCGCCTCTACCAGCGTAACACGCACGCATCGCCGCAGGTCAGACGCGCGCTGCTGGCCTGCCACGGGAAGGGGGCAGCCGTCGTGTTCCGGCCACCCTCCGAGGCCGGCAGGTACGGCACGCGACAGACCTGGCGCCGAGCCCGACCGGATCGGCGCAGGTCGGGGGCTATCAACGGGCGACGTGTCCGGTCTGGCGAAACAGATGGCGTTGCGGCGGAAGTTGTCCGGTTGTTGGCATCAAGAGCGTCGCGACACTACCGTCCCTACCCCGCTGGCCCCACATCGACCCGCCGAAGGTCCCCCGGAGCCGCCGTCCGCACCGGGCGTGTCGCGCCGGCTCGGCGGGCCGCCTCCCGCCCCCGTCCGCCCGCCCGCTCGCACTCGCCGTGCGACCGAAGACGGGGCGGCCGCCGCGGGGACCGAAGACCCTGTCTCCCAGGGCCCTGCGGCCTTTCTCCCCCGGACCTGTGGAATCCGGTCGGCCCGCCCCGAGGGTGCCGGGCCCTTCCAGGCCCCCCTGTTCGGTGCGCGCAACTGGCCCGAGTCATGACGAAGCGGATCCTCCGGACATCCGATCACGCAGATGACATCCGGTTGCGCGAGACGACGGGGAAACGCCATGCTCGCGGTCGCTCACCCGCCCCAGGCCGGCTCCCTTCCGCCAGCTCCACCCGCCGACCTGGTCAGACAGCTGAACCCGCCTGGACCCGCCCCCCGAGGCCACGGCTCTCCCGCCCACACCCGCGCCGCGGCGAACGGGTCCGACCTGCGGGCGGGTTCGCATGGGCCGTTCGGATCTGCTGTCAGCCGTCCGATCGGTCCGAGATGTCGAGCCCAACACGCTAGGCCGCACATAGCGGGCGCGGATGGCTAGTCTTAGCCCCGCACCCGCGGCTCCGACCTGGGACGCGGGTGACCGGGTGCGCTCCCGGTGCGCCACGCGGCGATCCACCGACTGGAACGTCGCGACGGCCCGCACCGGTGCGCGCCGGCCGCTGCGGGCCCCCGCAACGGCCACCTGACCGGTCACGACCGATCGGCACCGACGCGCCAGGCGCGCCGGTCCCTGCGCAGGAGGAGCCACCGAGCCGTGAGCCGCCGTCTGGGTGCTCGTTCCGCGACGTCCACCATCCATGGGACGCCGCACGTCGAAGCCGCCGAAACCGGTGGTCCGGGCCACGCCCCGGAAGTCGGCGGCGGCCCGAGAACCGCCCGCCGCGGCCGGGTCCGCGCGCGGGCCGCCCTGGCGACATCCGTCGCCGCGGCCGCCGTCGCCGCGGCCGCGCTGAGCGGATGCGCGTCCGGCACCGACGCCCTCACCAACTCCGCCCGCACCACGACCAACTCGGTGAGCGGAGCCGTTGGGTCGGTCACCCTGCGAAATGTCTACGTCGCGGGCCCGGCGAACGAGGGCGGGTCGGCGCAGGTCATCTCCGCCGTGTTCAACGGTGGAGCGGAGGAGGACAGCCTGATCGGGATTTCCTCCCCCGCCGCCAGTAGTGGCACGGCGCCCAAGCCCTCGATCATCCGTCCCGGTGCGGGCAACATCTACATCGCGAACGGCTCGGCGCCCACGCTGACCGGCCTGAACGAGACGCTGGCCATCGGCGACGAGGTGCCCGTCACCTTCACATTCGCGAAGGCGGGCAGCGTCACCCTCGACGTGCCGGTCGAGGCCCCGGCCCCCGGGGCCTCCGGTGGCCCGGTGGCCCCGACGGCGCCCGCGGAGACCTCGGCGTCCCCGTCCGGCACCGCCACGCCGTCCAGCGGCGCGCCAGCCGAAAGCGGCGCACCGGCGGTCGGCGGCACGACGACCGAGCCCGGCGCCCCCGCGGAGAGCCCCGCCCCCGCTGGCGCCCCCACCGACCCGACGGCCTGACCCACCCGCGGCCGGCGGCCGGGGCAGGTCGCCGGGTCGGGGCCAGGCAGGCTGCCGGGCCCCGACGACCGTCCGCCCGCCGTCTTCCCTTGATCTGCACGAAGTGTGGCGGGTCAGTAAGTCCATGGACTTACTGACCCGCCACACTTCTGTGAGCAGGTCCCGTTTCGGCCGCCAGGCCGCGGTTCAGCCGCTGGGCCCGGCTTCGGGGATCAGGCCCGCGCTCTGGTGCCGAGCAGCTCCTCGCCGGTGCCCTGAGGGGCTCCTCAGTAGTGCCCGGAGGTGGGAGCCCGCCCTGCTGGAGGTGGGAGCTCGCCCTGATTGTCGGACCTACCGGCTACGGTGGCCGCCATGTCGTCTACAGGTCCCGCGGCGCGGTCCGGTGCGGGCGCAGGGCGTGCCTCCTCGCGGGCGGGCGCGGGTTCCCGCAACCCCGCGGGTGGTTTCCGGTGCTCGGCCTGCGAGGCCGAGGCCGTTCGGTGGGCCGGCCGGTGCCCACGTTGCCAGGCCTGGGGCACCCTCGAGGCGCAGGCACCCGCCCCCCGCCGGGCCGGCGGGTTCTCGGGTGGGCTGGGTGGCACCGGTCGCATCGGGGCCGCGGCCCCGGTGACGGCGCCGGCCACCCCGGTCACGGCGGTCGACGTGACGACCGCCCGCTCGCGGCCCACCGGCATCGGTGAGCTTGATCGCGTGCTCGGCGGCGGGATCGTCCCCGGGGCGGTGATCCTGCTCGCCGGGGAGCCGGGTGTGGGCAAGTCGACCCTGCTGTTGGAGGTCGCCGCCCGCAGCGCGGCCACCGGGTCGCGCTCGCTCATCATCACCGGGGAGGAGTCCGCCGCCCAGGTCCGCCTGCGCGCCGGGCGGACGGGCGCGCTGCATCCCGATCTCTGGCTGGCGGCCGAGACCGATCTTGGCGCAGTGCTCACCCATGTCGAGCAGGTCCAGCCGGCCCTGCTGGTCGTCGATTCGGTGCAGACCATCTCCTCCTCCGGCTTCGACGGGTCGGCCGGCGGGGTGACGCAGGTGCGCGAGGTGACCGGCGCCCTGATCCGCACCGCCAAGGCGCTGGGCCTGGCGACCGTGCTGGTCGGCCACGTGACGAAGGAGGGCGCCGTGGCCGGGCCGCGGCTGCTCGAGCACCTGGTGGACGTCGTCGTGCACTTCGAGGGCGAACGGCACTCGACGCTGCGTCTCCTCCGGGCCGGCAAGAACCGCTACGGCCCGGCGGACGAGGTGGGCTGCTTCGAGATGCACGACTCGGGCATCCGCGAGGTCGCCGATCCCAGCGGGCTGTTCCTGTCGCGGTCCGGCGGCGCCGGGCCGGCGGCCGTACCCGGCACCTGCGTCACGGTGACGGTGGAGGGCCGGCGTCCGCTGGTCGCCGAGGTGCAGGCACTGGTGGCGGAGGCGTCGGCGCAGGTGCCGCGCCGCGCGGTGTCGGGGCTGGACGCCGCCCGGGTGGCGATGATCCTCGCCGTCGTCGAGCGGCGGGCGCGGGTCCGGTTCGGCCGCGCGGACGTCTACACGGCGACGGTCGGCGGGGTTCGGCTCGCCGAGCCGGCGGCGGATCTGGCGGTGGCGCTGGCCACGGTGAGCGCCGCCCGCGACCGGCCGCTGCCCGGTGATCTGGTGGCGATCGGCGAGGTGGGCCTGGCGGGCGAGGTGCGTTCGGTGGGCGCGGTGCGTACGCGGCTCGCCGCGGCGGCCCGATTGGGCTTCCGCCGGGCGCTCGTGCCGACCGGGTCCGGAGAGGCGCCGGAAGGGTTGACCGTCCAGGAAGTACCGGACCTTATCGCGGCCATTGCGCACATGTACGACGAATGAACCTGCTTTGGTGATTGCCGGATATGGTGAGGCCGCTGTGAGCCCACACTGATCCGCATGCGACTTACCGATACCATTACGGCGACGGGCACGACACGGTGGGGGCGTTCGACGCACAGGACGTCGAAGAACAACGAGGGAGCCTGATGGCAGGACCACCCGGGGATGACATCTTCCGGGCGACACTCGCCGCGGTCGCGCCCGGTACCCCGTTCCGTGACGGTCTCGAGCGCATCCTGCGTGGGCACACCGGAGCGCTCATAGTGCTCGGCCACGACAAGGTCGTCGAGGGCCTGTGCACCGGCGGATTCGAGCTCGACGTGGAGTTCTCGGCCACCCGCCTGCGCGAGCTGGCGAAGATGGACGGCGCGATCGTGCTCTCCTCCGACCTCGCGCGGATCGTGCGGTCCGCCGTGCACCTCGTCCCGGATCCGACGGTCCCGACCGAGGAGTCCGGCACCCGGCACCGCACCGCGGAGCGGGTCGCGAAGCAGACCGGCTTCCCCGTGATCTCGGTCAGCCAGTCGATGCACATCATCGCTCTGTACGTGGCGGGGCGGCGGTACGTGCTCGACGGCGCCGCGGCCATCCTCTCCCGCGCCAACCAGGCGCTGGCCACGCTCGAACGCTACAAGCTGCGCCTCGACGAGGTCGCCGGCACCCTCTCGGCGCTGGAGATCGAGGATCTGGTCACCGTCCGTGACGCGATCTCGGTGAGCCAGCGGCTGGAGATGGTCCGGCGGATCGCCGACGAGATCGAGAGCTACGTCGTCGAGCTCGGGACGGACGGCCGGCTGCTGTCGCTGCAGCCCGAGGAGCTGATGGCCGGCGTCGAGACCGAGCGCGAGCTCACCGTGCGCGACTACCTGCCGGTCGGCTCGCGGGCGGGCAACGCCGCCCAGGTGCTCGCCGAGCTGTCCGCGATGTCACCGACGGACCTGCTCGACCTGACCGTCATCGCCCGGGTGATCGGCTTCTCCGGCGGGGCGGACATCCTCGACCGCCAGATCAGCCCGCGCGGCTACCGGATGCTGGCCAAGGTCCCGCGCCTGCCGCGGATGGTGGTGGACCGCCTCGTCGACCACTTCAGCACCCTGCAGAAGCTGCTCGCCGCCGGGGTCGACGACCTCCAGGCGGTTGACGGCGTCGGTGAGACCCGCGCCCGCGCGGTCCGTGAGGGGCTCTCCCGGCTCGCGGAGTCGAGCATCCTCGAACGCTACGTCTGAGAGCGCCGCGGTAGGCGGTGCGGTGGCGGGAGGCGGCCGCGGGCGGGCTGAGGGCCGGCGGTGGGCGGTGTGCCGGGGCTTGAGACGATTCCCGCGATGACATCCGTGCGAATGGCTGACGAGGTGCTGGAGTGGTTCGCGGTCTGTGCCCGCGACCTGCCCTGGCGGCGGCCCGAGACGACGCCGTGGGGCGTCCTCGTCAGCGAGATCATGTTGCAGCAGACGCCGGTCAACCGGGTCCTGCCGGTCTGGGCGGAGTGGCTCAGCCGCTGGCCGACACCGGCCGACCTCGCCGCGGAGCCCTCCGGTGAGGCCGTGCGGGCGTGGGGGCGCCTCGGCTACCCCCGCCGGGCTCTGCGACTGCACCAGGCCGCCACCGCGATGCTGGAACGGCACGGCGGCACCGTCCCGGACGAGCTTGACGACCTGCTGGCACTGCCCGGTGTCGGGAGCTACACGGCCAGGGCCGTGGCGGCGTTCGCCTTCCGGCAGCGCCACGCCGTGATCGACGTGAACGTCCGCCGCCTGGTCGCCCGGGCTGTCGAGGGGGTCGCCGAGGGACCGACGTCGGTCTCCCGGCGCGACCTCGCGCTGGTCGCCGACCTGCTGCCGGCGGACCCGGAGACCGCGGCGCGGGCGAGCGCGGCGTTCATGGAGCTGGGCGCGCTGGTCTGCGTGGCCCGGGCGCCCCGCTGCGCCGCGTGCCCCGTCCGGGACGGGTGCGCGTGGCTGACGGCCGGCAGCCCGCCCTTCGAGGGCCCGGCCCGGCGCCCGCAGGGCTACGCCGGGACCGACCGCCAGGTGCGCGGCCGTCTGCTGGCCGTGCTCCGGGAGGCGACCGGGCCGGTCGAGCAGGCCGACCTCGACGCGGTGTGGGACGAGCCCGTCCAGCGCGACCGGGCGCTCGCCGGGCTCCTCACGGACGGCCTGGTCAGCCGGACGGCGCCGGGCGTCTACGCCCTTCCACACTGACGCCCCGGGCCTCCCGCCCGGACGCCGCAGCCCTCTTTCGCATTCCGCGGACCATTTCACGGCACTTCGGCGGCACGGAAGTGCCGTGAAATGGTCCGCCCCGAAATCAGGTCGGGCGCGGAGCGGGAGCCCGAAAGCGATATCCGATCCCGCGGATGCTCTCGATGAGCGGCGGATGAACGTCGATGAGGCCACGGGAAGTCACAACCGGGCGCGACGACACGCCGGGAGCGTCGGCGGAGTCGTGTCGCTGCGCGGCGGCGCCGTCGGCCGCGCCGGAGATGGAGTCCCCGAGGCGGCGGCGCAGGCGGCGCACGTGCACCGCCAGCGTGTTCGGGTCGGTGTCGGCCGAGCCCCAGACCTCGGTGAGCAGGGTCTCCCTGGTGACGACCCGCCCGGCGTGCCCGAGCAGCAGGTGCAGCAGCCGGAACTCCCGTGGCGGCATGTGGACGGCGCGGCCGTCCACGGTGACCTCGTGCGCGTCGACGTCGAGAACGACCGGCCCGGAGCGCAGCACGCTCGATGCCGCGGGGACCGCCAACACGCCGGCCAACCCTGGCCGGCCCGTGCCGCCGGCGGTGAGGAGCCCGCCGAAGCCGCCGGCGCCCTCCGGGCCTCCGGACGAGCCGGCGCGGCCCGCGGCCGGCGTCATCCGGGTGCCTGAACCGCTCAGACCGCCCGAGCCGTCCAGGTCGGCCGTGACGGCCGCCAGGCCGCCGACGGCACCGACCATCGCCAGCACCTCGTGCAGGCGGTACGGCTTGCCCACGCAGGCGCTCGCCCCGGCCTCGAGCGCCGCCGCGGCCTGTTCCCGGTCACCGGGGCCGACCGCGAACAGGATGGGCGTGGTGTCCCGGCCCGCCACCGAGCGGACCGTGCGGATCACGGTGACGCCGTCCACCACCGGCAGCCGTGCGCTGATCAGCACGGCCGACGGGTCGAGCCGACCGATCTCGACGAGGGCCTGGGCGCCGTCGGTGACGACGCTGACCTCCACGCCCCGGCCGCGCAATGCCGGTAGCAGTTCGTCGTTCGCCTCGTCGTCGGCGATGAGCAGCGAGGGCGAGGGCTGCCCGTGATCTGGCGCGGCGGAGGCGACCGCACCGTCGCCCCCGCCGCTGGCCGTCGGCCACACGTCGGGAGATCTCAGCCGAACCGCCCGGAGACGTAGTCCTCGGTGCGCTTCTCCTTCGGGTTGCTGAAGATCTGCGAGGTGCGGTCGCATTCCACCAGCCGTCCCGGGTCGCCGGTCTTCTCCAGGGAGAAGAAGGCCGTCGTCTCGCTCACGCGGGACGCCTGCTGCATGTTGTGCGTGACGATGACGATCGTGTAGCTGGACCGGAGCTTCTGGATCAGGTCCTCGATCGCGAGGGTGGAGATCGGGTCGAGCGCGGAGCACGGCTCGTCCATGAGCAGCACCTGCGGCTCGACGGCGATCGCGCGGGCGATGCACAGTCGCTGCTGCTGGCCTCCGGACAGCCCGGCGCCGGGCCGGTTGAGCCGGTCCTTGACCTCGTCCCACAGGTTGGCGCCGCGCAGCGACTCCTCGACCCGCTCGTCGAGCAGTGCCTTCTTGCGGATGCCGTTCAGCTTCAGCCCGGCGATGACGTTCTCGTAGATCGACATCGTGGGGAACGGGTTGGGCCGCTGGAAGACCATGCCGACGTTGCGGCGGACGTTCACCGGGTCGACCCCGGGGCCGTACAGGTCCTCCCCGTCGAGCAGGACCCTGCCCTCGACCCTGGCTCCGGGGAGGACCTCGTGCATCCGGTTGAGCGTCCGCAGGACGGTCGACTTCCCGCAGCCGGACGGGCCGATGAAGGCCGTCACGGTCTTGGGCTCGATCGTCAGGTTCACGTCGGCTACGGCCTTGAACTTCCCGTAGTAGGCGGTCAGCCCGGAGATGTCGATACGGGTGGCCATTGCTACCTCGACTCAGGTGTTTGTGCGGTCGGTCGGTTCGTGGAAGAAGGCAGTACCCGGACTGCCGACTGGCGTCCTGGGCGGACGACGACGGCCACCACGGGCTACTTGATCGTCGCCCGGCGCGCCACGAGCCGAGCGAGCAGATTGAGCAGCATGATGATGATAATCAACGTGAGCGCCGCGGCCCAGGCTCTGTCGATCGCGACCTGCTGCGGCTGTCCGGCCTGTGAGTAGATGTACAGCGGAAGGGCCGACTGTTCACCGGAGAACGGGTTGAAGTTGATCGAGTTCGCGCCGAAGACGGTCAGCAGCAGCGGCGCCGTCTCGCCGGCGACCCGGGCGACGGCCAGCATGACGCCGGTGACGATTCCCGGCAGCGCGGTCGGGAGCACCACCTTCAGAATCGTCCGCCACCGGGCGACACCGAGCGCATAGCTCGCCTCGCGCAGCTCGTCGGGAACGAGTTTCAGCATCTCCTCGGCGGAGCGCACGACCACCGGAATCATGAGGATCGTCAGGGCGAGGGCACCGGCGAAACCGGAGAAGCTCTGCCCCAGCGCGAGAATCCAGAAGCCCAGCACGAACAGACCGGCGATGATCGACGGGAGGCCGGTCAGGACGTCCACGAAGAAGCTGATCACGCGGCTGATCCGGCCGGTTCCGTACTCGACCAGGTAGATGGCGACCAGCAGCCCGAACGGCACCGCCATGACGCTCGCCAGCCCGACCTGCTCGAGGGTCCCGATGATCGCGTGGTAGACGCCGCCGCCGGCCTCCCGGGCATTGATGCTGCGCATCGAATGCGTGAGGAAGTTCCCGTCCAGCCGCTCCGCGCCCCGCGTCACGACACTGATGATGATCGCCAGCAGCGGGATGAGCGCGAGGAGGAACGAGCCGAACACGGCCGAGGTGACGAGCCGGTCCCGCGCCCGCCGTGACCCCTCCACCATGACCGACGCGATCGTCTGCCCGATGCCGAACAGGATCAGCGCGATGAGGACGAACTGGATCCGGCTGTGGATGGAGGTCACCAGGTAGAGCAGGAGGGTCAGCACGACCGCTCCCGCAGCGATGGCACCAAGTACCGGCCGACCGAGCGTCTGCCCGCGCAGGTTCAGCGAACCGTCACCGACCGGAGCCGTCGGCGCCGTCGTCGTCGCGGTGCTCATGCCGCGCGTCCCGAGAACTCGGCACGCCGCGCGATGACGGCTCGAGCAATCATGTTGACCACCATCGTGACGACGAAGAGAACGAGACCGGACGCGATGAGAGCGCCCTTTCCGATGTCGTTTGCCTCACCGAAGCCGTTCGCCACGTTCGCGGCGATCGTGTTTCCGGCGGGAGTGAGGATGTTCCAGGAGATGTTGAAGGAGGCCGGCAGGACGAGGGCGACCGCGATCGTCTCGCCCATCGCCCGGCCGAGACCCAGCATGGAAGCGCTGATCACACCCGGCTTGCCGTAGGGAATGACCGCCGTCCGGATCATCTCCCAGCGGGTGGCGCCGAGCGCGAGAGCAGCCTCACGATGAGTGATGGGCACCTGGGAGAAGACCTCCCGGGATATCGCCGCCACGATCGGGAGAATCATGATTGCCAGCACCACGCTGGCCAGGAACATCGAACGTCCGACCGTGCTGTCATCGATGTTGAAAAGCGGGATCCAGCCGAAGTAGTCGGCCAGCCAGGACTGCGTCCCGTTGAAGTGCGGAGCGAGGACGATCAGGCCCCAGAGACCGTAGATGACGCTCGGCACGGCCGCGAGCAGGTCGACGATGAAACCGAGCCCGGAGGCCAGCCGGCGAGGCGCGTAAATCGTGATGAAAAGCGCGATGCCGACCGCGACCGGAACCGCGATGACCAGCGCCCCCACGGCGGAGACCAGAGTTCCGAACAGGAGGGCGGCGACACCGAAGACGGGCGGGTCGGCGTTGGCCCGCCATTCCTCCGTGGTGAGGAAGTTCCCGGTGTTCGCGCTCAGGGCGTCGGTGGCCCGCAGCACCAGGAAGATCGCGATCAGCGCGATGAGCACGAGCAGGCTGACGCCCGCCGTCCTGGTCAGGTTCTTGAACACGACGTCGGCCAGGCCGACCTTCGGCTTGGCGTCCGCCGGCGGTGTGATGTCCGGTGGCACGAGTTCCGGCGGCGTTGTGCCCGGCGGCGTTGTGCCCGGCGGCGTCGCGCCCGCCGCTGTGATGTCCGTCGACGTGGTGCTCGTCGGCGCGGCCTCCGCCGCTGGTGTGGTGGCCGCCTCCGGGGTGGTCGGTGAACCGGTCCCCCGAGACCCGGCGTCGGCCGGGCTACCCGGCTCAGTCGTCATCCGTACCTACCTCGACTCTTCCTCCCTCAGGGGGCGGCCGGCCCGGCTGCCGGTCGGATCGACCGGCAGCCGGGGCGACCGCCCGGAAAACCAGGTTCCGCGGCCGGGGCGACGGTGCCCCGGCCGCGGAAGGACATGCTGGTCAGCCCGTCAGCCAGCTCTATCCGTCAGGCGATCTTGGCGATGACGGCGCGGACCTTCGTGGCGATCTCGTCCGGCAGCGGGGCGTAGCCGAGCTCCGTGATCGCGGCCTGGCCGTCCGCGGACGCGATGTAGGTCAGGAAGCTCTTGAGGAGCGGAGCCTGGTCGGCGGGAGTGCCAGCGGTGCAGGCGATCTCGTAGGTGGCCAGGTAGATCGGGTAGGCACCCTTGGTCGCCGTGGTGTAGTCGAAGGTGAGCTTGAGGTCGTCACCCTCGGCGACCTTGGCGGAGCTGATGCCGATCGAGGCGGCGTCGGTGCTCACCTCGACGAACTCGTCAGCGGCGTTGCCGATCAGCGCGGTCGACAGGCTGGCGTTCTCCGCGTAGGAGAGCTCGACGTAGCCGATCGCGTTCGGGGTGGACTTGACGGTCGAGGTCACACCGTCACTGCCCTTGGCGCCCTGGCCACCCGGCGCGGTCCAGTCGGAGCCGCCCTCGAAGGTCCAGTCGGACGCCGCGGCGCCCTTGAGGAACTTGGTGAAGTTGTCCGTCGTGCCCGAGCCGTCCGAGCGGTGGACCGACTGGATCGGAGCGTCCGGCAGGCTCGCGCCGTCGTTGTCGGCGACGATCGCCGGGTCGTTCCACTTGGTGATCGCACCAGAGAAGATCTTCGCGATGTTCGACGCGCTGAGGTTCAGCGTGTCGACGCCGTCGAGGTTGTAGATGAGCGCGATGGGCCCGACGACCATCGGGATGTCGACGGCCGCACCGCCGGTGCAGCGGGCGTCCGCCGCGGTCTTCTGGTCGTCCTTCAGCGCGGAGTCGGAACCCGCGAAGGTGATCTGCTTGTCGATGAACTGCTGGCGTCCAGTCGACGAGCCGGTGCTCTGGTAGTTGATGGTGGCGCCGTCACAGGCGTCCTGGTAGGCCGAGACCCACTCGTCCATCGCGTTCTTCTGCGCGGAGGACCCCGACCCGGTGATCGACCCCTTGGCGCAGTCGATCGCGCCGGCGGAGGCCGTGGGCGCGGTCCCGTCCGCGGTGTCGGTGTTGTCGTCCGAGCCACACGCGGCCAGAGAGAGCAGCGCCGCGGCGGCGAGGCCCGCGACGATCTGACGCTTGCCTAGGTTCACTAGCAATCCTTCGTCCATCTGGTTCGCGCCTCGCGGCGCGGATCTGGTCCCGCCCCCCGGATCGGGGTGCCGGCGAGAATCGAAGCGATGCCGAGTGAACGAAGGGTGAACATCGACGGACATGAACCGCACTCAAACAGGAACACATCCCGGCCATGGGTTTCGACACGAGTCGACAACCCACACACGACCCATTTAGCTACCTTCAGTAGTTGCACGCTACACACAGAGGCACCATGACCGGCGGTGGAACGGAGTCGTGAGCGCATGCGACAGGTTGCCGTCATCGGTCCGGGCGAGGCGACACCGGAGCAGGAAACCGACGCCGAGCGCCTGGGCGCGGGCCTGGCGAGGCTGGGGCTGACCGTCGTGACCGGCGGCCTCGGCGGCGTGATGGCCGCGGCCTCGCGCGGCGCCCGGGCAGCCGGCGGGCGGACCCTGGGCCTGCTTCCAGGCAACGATCCGGCCACGGCCAACCCGTGGATCGACGTCGTCGTTCCCACCGGTCTCGGGGAGGCACGGAACGCGCTCGTGGTCCGTTCCGCCGCCGCGGTGGTGGCCGTCGGACACGGCTGGGGCACGCTGTCCGAGGTCGCCCTGGCGTTGCGGACGGGCGTCCCCGTCGTGAGCCTGCGAAGCTGGGCGCCGACGCCGCCGGCGGGCGACCCGAGGCACTGCGATCAACCGACGTCGGTCCAGGTGGCCACCGGCGTAACGGACGCGCTCGCGCGGGTCCAGGCTGTTCTCGAAGCCGCCGCGCCCTGAGCGGGCCTATCGCGCGCCGCGGGTCGCGTGGTCTCTCGCGTGACGTCTCGTCGGCAGGCCGGCGTGGGTCCCCGTGGCGGCCCGCCGACGAGACCACCCCCAGACACAAGGTCGCGCACACCGCTTACAAGACACTGCGAACGCGCCATTTCGGACTTCTGATTACGCATACGAACCGGACTTTCGTCCCGCGTCACCAGACGTCCAACTCTGACCGGAGATCGTCCCTTGCCTTCCCGGCCAGCCGGCCGTTTGCTATAAAGCAAACAAGCGGTAGCTGACAGCATTGCCTCATAACCGCAGAGTCAGGAGGTGGTTCAGGCTCGACCCGAACGCACGTCACGGCGACGACGACGCCCCTCCGGTCTCACCCGGACTCGCCAGGGAACCACCCGGAACTCCCGCGAGCTCGGCGACGGCGCTGCCAGCCGTCGCCATCGCGTCGCCGATCGTTCATGTCGAGTTCGGTCGCCGGTCACCGCAAGCACCGGGTGCCGCCGACCGCGCTCCGCCCGCCGAACAGGCCCGGCCGGCACCGGCTGTCCGACGGAACCCCCAGCTCCACCGGTCAGCCCCACAGCCGGGACCAGGTCCCGCCGGCGGGACCAACGCGCGCTGAACACACCTGTCTCCGATCCCGCCCGCGACACCGAAGTCGGTGGACCGCCAGCAACAGGAAGGCAGCATGCACGATGAACACCGTCGACACCGGTGAACTCATGCCGGAACCCAGACCCGTATCCGGAGGTCCACCGCCGTCGCTGGCGGAAGTCGTCACGGTCCGGAACGGGTTACTGGTGGAGCACGAGCTGGTCCTCGCCCCCGGCGCGACGGCGGCCGACCTGACCAGCGCCATGATCCTGGTCCCGCCCGCCGCCGCCCTCGTCAGCCACCACGGTGACGTGGACCTCTCCCTCATCTTCCGCGAGGTCCCACGCCCGGATCCCGAGGACGCCGTCGCGCACCACTGAGCCGTCCGCCGAGCCGTCCGCCGGCCGGCCGCGGACGGACGGCTCACCAGCGGACGGCGCGGCAGCGGACAGCGCGGCAGAGGTGTCGCCGGCACGCTGTCCCGGCCGGGGCCCGCCGCATTCCGCGAGCGGTGGGTGCCCCCTTCCCATCGGCCGGTGACGCGCTGGTGACCCACCCGCCCGCCCGGCCCCGGCCGCGCACACCGGGGCCGGGCGGGCCGGGTCCGGTGCGGCCCGTCTCGGGGGGCGGGCCGTCTCGGAGCCGGGGCCGGAACCGGGCCCCGTACGCGTCCGCGGGGCCCGTGGCGGTCGCCTGGGCGGGCCGTGTCCGCCGGCCCGTCGTACCGAACCAATATCGTGGACGACGTGGCTGTTCTCACCCCCCGCTCCACCGACTTCCCGCGTTGGTACCAGGACGTGCTCGACAAGGCCGAGCTCGCCGACAACGGGCCCGTGCGCGGCACGATGGTCATCCGGCCCTACGGCTACGCGCTGTGGGAACGGATGCAGGCCGACGTCGACACCCGGATCAAGGCCGCGGGCGCGGTGAACGCCTACTTCCCGTTGTTCATCCCGGAGAGCTACCTGCGCAGGGAGGCCGAGCACGTCGAGGGGTTCAGCCCCGAGCTCGCCGTCGTCACCCACGGTGGCGGCAAGGAGCTGGCCGAACCGGTCGTCGTCCGTCCCACCAGCGAGACGGTGATCGGCGAGTACATGGCCAAGTGGACGCAGAGCTACCGGGATCTGCCGCTGCTGCTGAACCAGTGGGCGAACGTCGTCCGCTGGGAGCTGCGCCCGCGGCTGTTCCTGCGCACCAGCGAGTTCCTGTGGCAGGAGGGGCACACCGCCCATGCGGACGCCGCGGACGCCGCGGCCTATGCCCGCCGGATCGCGCTCGAGGTGTACCGGGAGTTCATGACCTCGGTGCTCGCGCTGCCGGTGTTTGTCGGGGCGAAGACCCGCAAGGAGCGCTTCGCCGGCGCGATCAACACGATGACCTGCGAAGGCATGATGGGTGACGGCAAGGCGCTGCAGATGGCGACGAGCCACGAGCTCGGCCAGAACTTCGCCCGCGCCTTCGACATCGACTTCCTCGGGCCGGACGGCGGCCGCCACCTGGCGTGGACGACCTCCTGGGGCAGCTCCACCCGCATGATCGGTGGCCTGATCATGGCTCACGGTGACGACAACGGCCTGCGGGTGCCGCCCGCGCTCGCGCCCACCCAGGTAGTGGTGCTCCCGGTCCGCGACGACGACGCCGTGGTCACGAAGGCCCGCGAGATCACCGACGCGCTCACCGCACTCGGCGTCCGGGCCAGGCTGGACGCCCGCCCCGGTCTGTCGTTCGGCCGCCGGGTCACCGACGCCGAGCTCAAGGGCATCCCCGTCCGGGTCGAGGTCGGGCCGCGCGACCTGGCCGCCGGCAACGTCACGCTGGCCCGCCGGGACACCGCCGAGAAGTTCCCGGTGCCGCTCGGTGAGGCCGCCGGCCGCGTCCCCGTCCTGCTCGACGAGGTGCAGGCGAGCCTGTACGCGCAGGCCCTGGCGCTGCGCGACGAACGCACCTCGGACGTCACCTCGCTGGCCGAGGCGGTCGAGGCCGCCGCGACGGGCTTCGCCCGGCTGCCCTGGCACCTGGTGGGTGAGGACGGCGAGGCACGGCTCGCCGAGGACTCGCTGACCGTCCGCTGCCTGCAGACGCCGGACGGCGCCCTGCCGACCGCGGACACCAGGGACGAGGATCTCGTCTGCCTCGTGGCCCGCGCCTACTGACACGGGCACGGCTGGTCCGGTGGCCACCGGACCAGCCGGCGCAGATCCCAGCCGGCGCCAGCCAAACGAGGGCCGGCCGGACGAGGGCCGACGGGCCATTCCCGCTTTTCCGGCGCACCGGCCCGACGTGCCTTAGCGGTGGAAACCGCGATTAGGTGACCCGGTAACTGGCGTAGCCATTCTTGACACTGCGGACGGAAACATCGAAAAGCGATGGAAGTCCATTTCCGGACGGCTCCGCCCGCCGTCGGACGCCCGCTGACGTGCGGCGGATGCCCGTGAGATGCGCCTGCGGGACGCGGTAAGCCAGGCGCTCGGTGAAGATCCCGCGAGCGCTCTCCGACGATGTCCGAGATCCTCCCGAGCGACCGCGGACGGCCGCGTGGAGATCCATGGATCTCCGGTCCGGCTGGGCCGGGTCTACTCCACTGTCAAACGGTTGACTCCGAATTTGGCGTAAGTAGGATTACGACACGAAATAGGACGTGGCGGTCAGGACGCGATCGAGACGTGTCAGGCTCCACCGGGCCGCCCGCTCGGCCCGCCCGCCCCGGCACGCGTCCGAGAAAAGAGGGCGAGATGCGAACCGGGAGCGAAACGGCGGGCACAACCCGTGGCGGGCGGCGTTCCGGTGTGCACCTCGGAACTCTCACCGTGACGACGAGCGAGTCATCAAAGATGATCGAC